>NZ_JAWLDS010000093.1:0-11513 GCF_041686535.1 Aquicoccus sp.
GCGCCACTGGCGCCCCGCCTCGACCAGCATCAGGAACACCACCGCCGCCGCGCAAAGATGCGCGAGATCGCCGCTCTCGTCCTGCCGGTTGGGATTGACCACCGCCATCGCAGGCGGCAGCGTCTCGCCTCCAAGGTGATGATCGAGAACCATCACGTCCGTTCCTGCCGCCGCTGCGATCGCATCATGGCTCAGGGTGCCGCAATCGACGCAGATGATCAGGTCATGCGCCTCGGCCAGCGCGGCCATGGCCGGCGCGTTGGGGCCATAGCCCTCGTCGATCCGGTCAGGCACGTAAAGCGTTGCAGTGATCCCCGCCTGGCCCAGCCAGTCGATCAGGAGCGCCGCCGATGCACCGCCATCCACGTCGTAATCGGCAAAGATCGCGATCCGCTCGCGCGCCTCGACCGCGGCGAGGAACCGCGCGGCAGCCTTTTCCATGTCGCGCAAGCCGCGCGGGTCGGGCAGCAGGTCACGCAATTGCGGCGCCAGAAACCCCTCGGCCCCGTCGGCATCCACCCCGCGCCGCGCCAGAACCTGCGCCACTGCGCGGGGCAGCCCCGTCGCCTGGACGAGCATCTCTGCGGCGCGGTCGATCTCGACGCCGGGGCCAAGCCACTCCCGCCCCGTCAACGATGTCTCGACACCCAGAAAGCTCACGGAGTCTGCCCCTTCATCTTGCCCCCAATACTCCGGGGAGTGTGAGGGGCAGGGCCCCTCACATCCGCCCTTGCGTCCAAGCCCGCCGGCCCCGCCTCAGACCGTCTCGATCCGCAGAGCCACCGGTGCCCCGACCATCACCTCGAGTTGTCCCATCGCGGCCAGCGCCTCATCGAGCGCGCGGCGCTGGGTCTTGTGGGTCACGATCAGCACCGGGGCCGAGGCGTCCTCGTGCCCGTATTGCCGCATCCGGTCGATCGAAATGCCTGCTTCGCCCAGGACGGTGGCGATCTTGGCCAGCGCGCCGGGCTTGTCCTGAAGCGTCATGCGCAGGTAATAGGGTGCGGGTGTGGCACTCTTGGCAGCTTTCGTGGGATCGAGCCCCATCGCCGGGCGGCCGAACGTCGCCGGGCGGATGCCGCGGGCGATGTCCATCACGTCGCTCAGCACCGCGCTGGCGGTGGGGCCTTCGCCCGCACCCGCGCCGCGCAGCACGATCTGGCCCACCTGGTCGCCCTCGATCACCACCATGTTGGTGCCGCCCTCAAGCTGGCCCAGCGGGCTGTTTGCGGGGACAAGGCAGGGGCTCATCCGCTGTTCGAGCCCGCGCGCGCCCATTTGCGCCACGCCGAGGAGCTTGATCCGAAAGCCCATGTCGGCGGCGGCGCGGATGTCCTCGATGGTGATCCGGCCGATGCCCTCCATCTCGACACCTTCGAAATTGACCTGCGTGCCAAAGGCGATGGCCGATAGCAGCGCAAGCTTGTGCCCCGCATCGATCCCGCCCACGTCCAGCTCGGGGTCGGCTTCGAGATAGCCCAGCGCGCCCGCCTCTTCGAACACGGTCTCGTATGACAGGCCCGCGCCTTGCATCCGGGTCAGGATATAATTGCAGGTGCCGTTCATCACGCCCATCACGCGGACGACCTCGTTGCCGGCCAGCCCCTCGGTCAAGGCCTTGATGACCGGAATGCCGCCCGCGACGGCGGCCTCGAAACGGATCACCCGGCCCGCCGCTTCGGCGGCTTCGGCCAGCGCCTGGCCGTGATGGGCGAGCATCGCCTTGTTGGCGGTCACGACATCCTTGCCGGCGTCGATGGCGGCCTCGGTCGCGGCCTTGGCGGGGCCGTCGCTGCCGCCCATGAGCTCGATGAAGACGTCCACGTCGTCACGGGTGGCCAGCTTGACGGGATCGTCCTCCCACGCGTAATCGCCGATGCGCACGCCGCGATCCTTGTCGCGGGTGCGGGCCGAAACCGCGGTGATCACAACCGGACGGCCCGCGCGGGCGGCCAGCAGGTTGGCCTTCTGGCGGACGATCTTGACGACACCGGTGCCGACGGTGCCCAGTCCGGCAATACCAAGGCGCAGGGGTTCACTCATCGGGGCCTCCGGGACAACAACAGGAAAAGGGTCATGCGCCGTGTAGCCCGGGGCGCGGCCATGCGCAACATGCGAGCGGCCGGCCACCTGCGTGCGCGAGCTCAATCCACCTCTCGCGCCCGCAGCCGTGCCGCCCGCGCCCTGAGCGCGGCCACGCGTGCCGCGATCTGCGCCTCGCTGTCGTCGTCGATCCGGACCTCGCGCGCCGCTTCGATCAGCGGCTCGACCGGCACCAGCCGCGGATAGTCCGCCCGCTCCAGTGTTGCGGGCACGTTGTCGTCGAGCGCCGGAAAATCGGCACAACCCGGCAGCAGGGCCAGGACGCCGAGAACGATGAGGCGCGCGCAGTGTACCATGCATCCTTCCTGCCGCAGGCCGGGGCGCGGCGCAAGCGCGGGGTTTGATTTGAACATGTGTTCAGTTAATCTCGCCCCATGGCACGCACCCAGGGTTCCCATTCCGACATCACCGGTCCGCGCATCCGCGCGGCGGCACTTGGGCTTTTTGCCCGGCACGGCTATGCCGCCGTCTCGATGCGCCAGATCGCGGGCGAAGTGGGGGTTCAGGCCGGCGCGCTCTACAATTACACGCCCGACAAGCAGACCCTGCTTTTCGAGCTGATGCGCGGCCACATGGAGGATCTCCTGGCTGCCCGCGCCGCCGAGGCCACCGAGAATCCCGGTGCCGACCCGATGGCGCGGTTGGAGAATTTCACCCGTTTCCATATCCGCTTTCATATCGAGCGGCCCGACGAGGTGTTCATCGCCTACATGGAACTGCGCAATCTCGACCCTGCGAATTTCGCCGAGATCGAGCATTTGCGCCGCGCCTACGAGGACGAGCTCGAGACGATCCTGCGCGATGGCGTGGGGCATGGGGTTTTTGCCGTGCCCGACCCGCGCGTGGCGAGCTATGCGGTCATCGCGATGCTGAACGGGGTCAATACCTGGTATCGGTCGGCGGGGCGGCTGTCGCTCGAAGAGGTCGAAACGCTCTACTGGGACATGGTGCGCAAGGCGGTTTCGGCCTGAGGCGGCTCAATGGTCGCGCGGGGTCCAGTCGCCGCCCTTCGCCTCGCGCCGGCGCAGGCGCAGCGCAAGGCCCAGCGCGACGCCGGTGCCCACCGCCACGGTCAGATCAACCAGCACCGTCAGCACCAGCGTCAAGACAAGCAGCACCACGTCCGACGCCCGCCCGCGCACATAGCTGCCCCAGCGTTCCGGCTCGCTCATGTTCCAGGCGGTCAGGATCAGCAGACCGGCCAGCGCGGGCATGGCGATCCGGCCCGCCAGCGGGGCCGCGATCCACATGATGAGCAGGAGTGTCAGCGCATGCACGATCCCCGCCACCGGCGTCCTGCCACCGGCGCGCACATTGGTCGCGGTGCGCGCGATGGCGCCGGTTGCGGGCAGCCCGCCGAAACAGGCCGAGGCAAGGTTGGCCACGCCTTGCGCCCTGAGTTCCGCGTTGGGCCGGTGCGCGCCGCCGATCATCCGGTCGGCGACGATCGCCGAGAGAAGGGATTCCACCCCCGCAAGGAAGGCAATGACCAGTGCTGCGGGCAAGAGCGCGATGATGCGCTCATAGCTGATGTCGGGCAGGGCAGGCAGCGGCAGGTTCCGCGGCAGCGCACCGAACCGTGTTTCGATCGTGTCCACCGGCAGGTTCAGCAACGCCACCAGCGCCGAGGTCGCCGCTACCGCCACGATCAGCCCCGGAAAGCGTGGAAAGGCCCGGCGCAGCACCACGATCAGCGCCATGGTCAAAAGCCCGATACCAAGGCTCGCAACGCTCAGGCTGTCGCGCGCGGCCCAGAGCGCGGCCAGCTTCTCGATGAATTCGGCCGGCACCTGGTCGAGGGGCAAACCCATCAGATCCTTGAGTTGCGCCGCCGCGATGATGATGCCGATGCCGATGGTAAAGCCGTTGATCACCGGTTCCGGCACCAGAGCGATGAGCCGCCCGGCCCGCATCTGCCCACCGATAACGAGGATGATCCCGGCCATGAAGGTGGCGAGGATCAGCCCGTCCATCCCGTGCTCGGCAATGACGCCGTAGACCACGACGATGAAGGCGCCGGTCGGCCCGCCGATCTGCACCCGGCTGCCGCCCAGTGCCGAGATCAGGAACCCCGCGACAATCGCGGTGACGAACCCGGTTTCCGGCCCCGCCCCCGAGGCGATGGCGATGGCCAGGCTGAGCGGCAGCGCGACCAGCGCCACCGTCATCCCGGCGATCAGGTCGGCGGCGAACGCCGCCCTTGTATAGCCGGGCAGGGTGCTCAGGATCTTGGGTTTCATGGGCGCGGTTTAGCGCCGGCTTCGGTCGCTGTGCAACCGTGAACATCCCGGAACATCTTGCCCGGCAGGGTGCACATCCGCGCCAAGACGGTTGGAACGGTTACGCCTGCCCGCTTTTCGATTGGCGGGCAGGCGCATCATGGCCCGTCAATGTGCGGGGCGGATGAAGGTGCCGTTCTGCAACTCGCGGAATGCCTGTTGCAGCTCGTCGCGCGTGTTCATCACGATCGGCCCGTGCCAGGCCACCGGCTCCTGGATCGGCGCGCCCGAGATCAGCAGGAAGCGCACACCTTCCTCGCCCGCCTGCACCGTCACCTCGTCGCCGGTGCCAAAGCGGATCAGCGTGCGGTCACCCGACATGTCGCGAATGTTCACCTCCTCGCCCATCACTTCCTTTTCGAGCAGCACGCCCGAGGGTGCGCTGGCATCGGCAAAGGCACCCGACCCGGCAAAGACATAGGCGAATGCGCGGCGATAGGTATCGACCTTGAAGGTCTTCTTCACCCCCGGCGGCACCGAGATGTCAAGGTATTGCGGATCGGCGGCGATCCCGTCGACCGGTCCGCGCTTGCCCCAGAACTCGCCCACCACGACGCGCACCCTGGTGCCGTCGTCGTCGATCACTTCGGGAATGTCCTTGGCCTCGACATCCTGATAGCGCGGCGCGGTCATCTTAAGGCTGGAAGGCAGGTTCCCCCACAGCTGGAACCCGTGCATCTGGCCTTGCGCATTCCCCTTCGGCATCTCCTGGTGCAGGATGCCCGACCCGGCGGTCATCCACTGTACCGAGCCGGCGCCGAGCGTGCCGGTATTTCCAAGGCTGTCGCCATGCTCGACCTCGCCGGCCAGCACATAGGTGATGGTCTCGATCCCCCGGTGCGGATGCCACGGAAAGCCGCGCAGGAAATCCTCGGGGCGTTCGTTGCGGAAATCGTCGAAGAGCAGGAACGGGTCCAGTTCGGACGGGTCCTGGAAGCCGAAGGCGCGGTGCAGATGCACGCCTGCGCCCTCCAGCGTCGGCGTGGCCTTGCGGGTCTCGATCGTGGGTCTGATGGACATGGTCCCCTCCATCCTGTTCGCGTGTGGACCAGAAATAGGGTGGCCGGGGGCTTGCGTCCACTGTCACCGGCGCGCGTGATCTGTGCGCGGATGCACGGGTCGCGACCACCGGCCATGGCCCCGGCTTGCATCGCGATCAGCTGCAATCGCTGCAGAAACTCAACCGCGGACTGAAACGCAGACGGGTGAATATGAAGGATTTGATCTCGACCGGGTCCATGCCGATCTTGAACAGCGGCGTATAGGTGCTCCAGGTCTCGACGAGGACGACCCGTTCCTGATTGGGCACGGTGGGCAGCTTCGACTCCCAGCTGTGGATATCGTCATTGCTCAGACTGGTGAGTCCGCTGCCGCGCTCTTGCGACCAATCCACGCGGAAACTCTCGTGATAGTCCGACCAGCGCACCACGGAAACGCGGATCTTCGTGGCGTCATGGGCCTGCGACAGGTGATCGAAAAGATCCTTGGTGTTGTCGATATAGGTCGGGGTGATATCGTTGGATTCGCGCGACAGCATGTCCGCGATGGTGTTGGCCGCCTTGGTGTTGATCGAGGCCTGGCGATAGCCCTCGAAATAGACGAAGGTGCCAAGCAGCCCCCACAACACCATCGGAAAGATGATGGCCGCCTCGACGGCCACGGTGCCGCGGGTTTCGTCGCGAAAGGCCCTGAGCCAGGTGATGATCTTCTTGAGCATGTCAGTCCGGCTCCTGAACGAAGGCCGAGGAAACCACCAGCGCAGCCTGGCCGGCCCCGTCGGTCTTGAGTTGCTTGCCAAGACCCGTGGTCGGAAAGATCGGGTCGAATTTCACGCAGGCGCGCAGGATCATCAGCTCGTTTTCCTGCCCGTTGACGAAGGTGCGCACCGGCTCCACCTCTTCGGAGGTGTCGATGCAATCGACATGGGTGGGCACAGTCACCGCGTCGCGCAGGTTGACCGGCACCATCTCGAGCCTCAGCGTTGTTTCGCAGCCCGGGATTACCCCGGCATATTCGCAGATTTCGGCCTTGATCTCGTCATGCTGTGGCGCGGTGCCGGTGCCCAGCCGTATACTGCGCACCGCCATGTCCATCCCGCGTTCGAGCATCGCATGGCGCAGCGTGATCATGCCCAGCTCGACCGAGCTGAGAAAGATCATGATGAAGGCGGGAAACAGGATCGCGAATTCGACCGTCGCGGTGCCATCCTCGCGGCGAAACCAGCGCCGCGCGCGCTGTCTGATCCGGGACCGATGACTCATTGGATCAGCCTCAGCTTGGAAATCGACGACGCTATCGAGGCAAAGGCATCGCTGATCTCGATTCCGTCGACGTCGAAATAATGGCCATCCGAGCTTGCACAGGATTTCAGAACCTGCCGCCCCCGCCACGGTGCCTCGAAGCCGATGGTGAAGATGATCGCGCCTTCATCCTTTGCCGCCTGGCAGATTGCGTCGGTGCGGCTGTCCTTGGTGTTGTTGCCGACATAGCTGTAGGCATAGCTGCGCCAATAGCTGTTCGCGTAGGAGCTGCTCCAGATCCCGTCGTAAAGCTCGAAGGCGATATACCTGTTCGAGGCCTGATGGAAAAGTTGCGGGAAAGTCAGGCGCTGCGCATCACTGCCGCCGATGGGCTCATCGCCGTAATAGGGCGAGAACCAGTAGGCGCGGTTGCCGCTGGCCTGCTTGTAGTAATAGGTCGAGCCGATCCTGATCGAATAGATCCGGCGATAGTAGCCACCCACATTGCCCTCGTAATACCACACGTCGGTCTGGCCGTCCTCGTAGTCATCGTTGAGGTAGTACTGCGCGGTGTTCTCGCCGTCCGACATCACCACCAACACCTTGAGAACGTCCTCGTCATAGGACGTTGGCAGATGCGTGAAGGTCGGGTCGACATCGCCATCGGCGATCATGTCGTTCACCACCGGGTTCATGCTCGGATCGAGCAGTGCCGCACCCCATTTCACCCCGATGTCGATCGAGGTGTTCCCGTTCACGCCGAGGTCGTCGATATAATCCTCCATCGTTCCGTGGTTCATCGAATAAGCGAGAATCTCGGCGTTGAGGTTTTCGGAGCAGACCGGCAGGCGCAGGTTTTCTTCCACCGTATACCACGGGTCGAACGGGCCGGTGCGTTGCAGGCTGTCACTGGTCGACACGCTGGTCGTGCTGAAATCGGACGCGTTGAAATCGACGCAATGGGAATAGTCATGCTCGTCCGTGAGGTTGAAATGCTGCGCCAGTATCGGACCGATATTGACCTGCGTGGCATAGGGCACGATCGAGATCGACACCTCGCCCTCCGGGCTGGAATCGAGCATCGTGTTCACGAATTCCTTGGCCGCGGGCCGCAGGTTGTTCATCCGGTTGTTCGAACTCATCGAGCCCGAGATGTCGAGCACGAGCGAGATTTCCACGCCGTCCACGCTTTCGGCCGCCGCACCCGCCGCCGGTGCCCGGAGCGAGTCGATCCCCATCATGTGGATGAGCTGGGTTCGCATTTCCATTTCGGCGGTGGCCGACACTTCCTTGTAGTTCAGCCCCTGGTCCACCGTGACCGATGTCAGATAGCCGCTGAGGTCGGATTTGTAGAAATAGTCGTGAACCACGTCCTCGGCGTCCAGTTCCTGGTCGAGGTCGGCCGCGGCCAGCACCGCGCGGTCGAGCGTGTGTTGCAGGTTCGAGCGTGTCAGCTCGAAACGCATGATATCGACACCCAGCCCCCCGACCATGAGCATCATCAGGATCAGGAAGACGCCGAACCCCACCAGAACGCCATCCTCTTCGCGACCAAAGCGGCGGGCATGCTTCGCCAGTCCGGTAGTGTGCCAACGGTGCGAAATGGCTGTGGCACGCGCTCGTCCCAAATAGCTTTTCATTATCTGTCCCATCTACTGGCACCATACGACCGGTCCCGTTTCGGGAGCCGGCCTTTGGTTAATGCATAGCCAAGGAAGAGGGCGAAAATGGGGGTGGATTACGGTCGCATCTGGGAGAAAACCGCGGTTTTTCGCGGTATTTTCAAGGCAGTTCGGACCTGACTGCCGCATTCGTGCCCCAATTGCCGACATCGCGCCGACCCGAAGGTCGCGAGGGCCCGAAGGCCCTCGCGCCGCGCTCAGGTGCTTGCGTTGAACAAGACCTGTGGGGCAAAGCGCGGTCGTGTGAAGACGAAGGTCTGGATCGTGGTGTCGTCAAGGCCGATCCTGAACGGAGCTTCATAGTCCGACCATGTCTCGACGACGATCATCCGCTCTTCGTCCGCCATCGTGGGCAGCTGCTCCTCGAGTGCGCCCGCGTCGCCCGTGGGATGGGCGGTCACCGGTCCTCGGGACTGGGACCACTCGACCTGGTATTCCTCGTCGTCCGCGTCATAGCGCACGACCGTCACCCGCATCCTGTGGGTGGACGAGGATCGCGTGAGAAAGGACATCAGACCGTGCTGGCCGTCGAGATAGGCATCGTCGATCGGGCTGGTCTCGCGCGAGATCGCGTCCGAGATCGTATAGGCGGTCTTGTGCGCGATGCTGGTATAGCGATAGGCGTCGAAAAACGTGTAAAGCGCGCAAAATGCCCAGAACAGGATCGGCAGCATGATCACCGCCTCGATGGTGACGGAGCCGGATTGCCCGGATGCGAACCGTTGCAGCCGGGGCCGGATCCGGCGGATCGGTCGCATGAAGAACATCGTCATGAGCTGGGCTCCTGCACAAAGGCCGAGGTGGCGAACATCGCGGCATTGCCCGCGCCGTCGACCTCGAGGTAATAACCAAGCCCCGATGTCGGGATGACCGGGGAAAACACGTAGCAGGCGCGCAGCAGCATCATGTCGTTCGCGCCGCCATGCAGGAAACTGCGCACCGGGGTGGCTTCTTCGGAATGGTCGATGCAATCGCCCTCGGCGGGCAGGGCGGCAAAGGTGCGCGGATCGACGCGGATCATTTCGAGCCGCAAATTGTCGGCGCATTGCGGCAGGACACCCGAGAAATTGCAGATCGCGTCCTTGATGTCGTCATGATCGGGATCGCTCCCGGTGCCCAGCCGGATGTCGCGCACCGCGAGATCCAGACCGCGTTCCAGCATCGCGTGACGGAACATGATCATGCCCAGTTCCACCGATGACAGGAACAGCGTCACGAAGAGCGGGAACATGATGGCGAATTCCACCGTCGCGGTGCCTCGTTCGTCACGGCGCCACCGGCGCAGGGTGCGGGGGATCGCAAACAGCCGGTTCATTGGGTCAGCCTCAACTGTGCGATCGAGGCGGCGATGGCCTCGAACGCGTCCGAAATGTCCACCCCGTCGGCGTCGAAGAAATGGCTCGGCGAGCTGGCGCAGTCGCGCAGCTGGGCGTTGCCGTTCGGCGTCGCCTCGAACCCGATGGCATAGATCATCACGTCGTTGGACTTGGCCGTGCCGCAGGTATCTTGGAGCCGGATGTCCTTTTGCGGACCCGAAACCGTGTCGGGCAGGGTGGAATACCAGTCCGACCAGGCCGCGCCATGGGTGCTTCCATTGGCCGAATAGGCCGGGCCATATTGATAGCGGGCGTTCTGCGCCACCGACCGAAACGCCCAAAGCTCGGGATAGCTCAGCCGGATCGCCTCGTCCGGGTCGGTGGTGTGATTGCCGCGCGGATCGTCATGCCACGCATTGTCGCTCAGCCAGAAATACTCCGGCCCCGTCCGGGGCATGTGGACCGACACCGTGTCGGTGCCCGGATGGTACCAGATATCCGATGGTCCCTCGCGCCGGTCGGCGGGCAGCGTGTATTGCGTCGTGTTCTGCCCGTCGGTCATCACCACGATCACCTTGAGCACGTTGGGCTCGCCGTAATCCACCGGGCGACCGGAATTGTCGGGATGCACATTGCCATCGGCGATCATGTCGCTCACGACCCCGCGCGTGCCCGGGTCAAGCAGCGTCATCGCCCATTTCATGCCGAGGTCGATCGAGGTGTTGCCATAGGCGGTCAGCGCGTCGATCTTGTCACGCGCCGCGGCCGGATCGGTCTCGAACACGGTGATCTCGGTGCCCGCGCGCGTCGGACAGACCGGCGAAGACAAGTCGTCCGCTTCGGGTGGCCAGCTGCCGCTTGCATAGGTGAAATAATCGAAATGCCCGGTCCGTTGCAACGGCGCGGTGGTCGACAGCGAGGCCGAGCTGAAATCGGCATCGTCGAAATCGACGCAATGCGAATAGTCGTGTTCGGTCGAAACATCGTAATGCTGCAACAGCGCCGCGCCCGCGTTGACCTGCGTGTTGTAGGGTATGATCGACACCGCCACATGCCCCGGCTCGGTCAGTGCCATCACCGTGTCGATGAAATCGCGCGCCGCGGGCCTGAGATTGACGAGGCGGTCGTTCCAGTTCATCGAGTTCGAGATGTCGAGCACCAGCGCGATCTCGATACCGTCGATCCGCTCTTCGGCACCGGCCAACGCCGGGGCTGTCAGTTCGTTCACCCCGAGCATGTGCATGAACTGGGTGCGCATCGGGATCGAGGCGCTGGCATCGACCATGCGGAAATTGACCCCGCTCGACACGTTGGGCGCGTCGAGCGCCACGTCGCGCAGCCCGGCCGTGTCGAGATAATCCTCCACCACCTCCGCCGGGTCGCGTGGCTGCTGCATGTCCGAGGCGGCCAGGACCGCCCGGTCCAGCGTCGCCTGAAGCCGGGTGCGCGTCATCTCGAACCGCATCAGGTCGACACCGATGCCCGCCACCATCAGGATGATCAGCAGGAAGAAGATCGAAAAGACGATGATCACGCCGCTTTCGTCGCGCCGGAACCCGCCCAGCCAGCGCCGCAGCCCGCGGCGCGTCGGCGCCTTGTGATCAGGGTATCGCGCCCGACCCTTGAAAATCATACTCATCGCATCACCCGAAACCTGCGCCCCTGCCCACCATTTAGATCTCTTGACGGGCATTACTCCGAAGCCGGAATTGGAATCAGATTGTGGCGGAAATCTGGCTGAAACAGGAGCTTAACAATGGCGTTGTCCCCGGATTTCGCATTGCCGGGCGCATGCCGCCGCATTGTTTCAACCTTCGTGACAGTTCGCGTTGAAATCGCGCGTTTTCCCCGATCGCCTTCACGCGCCGGAAAGAGGAATTTGCAATTCCCGAC
>NZ_JAWLDS010000094.1:0-11436 GCF_041686535.1 Aquicoccus sp.
ATAAACCGGCGCGAGATAGTTCATCGCGGTCACGTCCGCGATCGGAATGCGCGCCATCGCGAAGAACCACAGCGCCACGCCCACGGTATGGGCCAGCCCGCGAAATCCGAAAAGTCTCACCTGTCGTCTGGTCAACCCGGCCCGCAACATCGGCCGGATCATCGGGATCAGGAACACCAGCCCCAGGAGATAGCGCAGAAAGGCCGCCTCGGGGGCCGGAATGCGCGTGCCCAGCACCTTGACCATCGCCGTGACCCCGACAAAGAGGACCCCGGTCAGAACCATCCACATGACCCCGGCAACGGGTCGCGGTGCGCGCGCAACTTCCATGCGCCACATCTGGACATGAAGCGAATGTGCCTGCAAGGGATAACCTGTTAACTTTTGCCGCCCTGGCAGGTTCTGCAATGCGGAGTTGACGAAATCGCATGGCTTGTCATTCTACGCCATGCTGTCCGTCATCCGTATCCTGTTTTTTGCGTGGCTGATGCTGCTCGTGCCCGAGGGCAACGCCCGGGCACAGGTGATCGGGGAATGTGCGCCCCCTGCCCCGGCGCTCGTGGCGGCGCTGATCGACTGGATCGGGGCCGAAGGCGGTTACGACGTGACGGTGCTGCGTGCGGATCCGCCCGCGATCTCGTTCTGCCGAGCCGGAACGGTGATCGCCTACGAGGGCCACGACCTGATCGTCGATCCCGACCTGCGTGCTGCCTATGACGCGCGGTCCAACCTCATATATCTCGTCGAACCCTGGCACGAGACCGACCCGTTCGACCGCTCGGTGCTGCTCCACGAGCTGGTCCATGCCGCGCAGATCGGTGCGCGTGACTGGCCTTGCGTGCAGGCGATGGAATGGGACGCCTACCGGCTTCAGGATGCGTGGCTGCGACTCCAGGGGATCGAGTCCGGGTTCGACTGGTTCGAGATCTGGCTCCTGTCGCATTGCCCCGGCGAAGTACATCCCTGAGCGCGGCCCCTCAGCCGCCCAGAAGCAGTTTGGCCGCGATCGCCCACATGGTCAGCCCGACCACGAGGTCGAGCAACCGCCACGACGCGGGCCGCGCAAACAGCGGCGCCAGCACCCGCGCGCCATAGCCCAGCGCAAAGAAGAACACGAAACTGGCCGTCATCGCCCCCAGCGCAAAGGCGAGCCGGTTGTCATACTGCGCCGAGATCGACCCCAGAAGCACCACGGTGTCGAGATAGACATGCGGGTTGAGCCATGTCAGCGCCAGCACGGTGAGCGCCACGCCATGCAGGGAATGGCGCGCCTCGCCCCCCGAATCGAGCGCCGCGCCCCCGCGCCAGGCAGCCCAAAGGTTGCGCGCGCCATACCATATGAGGAACGCCGCCCCGAACATCCGCATCGCAAGCTCAAGCCCCGGCACCGCCTGCGCGAGCGCGCCGAATCCGGCGACGCCTGCCGCGATCAGCGCCGCATCGGACACGGCACAGATCAGCACCGTGGCCAGCACGTGCTCGCGCCTGAGCCCCTGCCTCAGCACGAACGCATTCTGTGCGCCGATCGCGAGGATCAGCGAAAACCCCAGCGCGAACCCCGCGAAAGCTGCCTGCATGCGTCCCCTGCCCTGTCCTTGCCCTGCGTGAACGTCCCCCTAGACCGGAATTCACCGGAGGTCACGTCCGAAGCGCCTCACGCAGGGGTGACATCAGGGTGCCCGGCGTGCAGCCGGCCGGCGGCGAGGGCCGAGAGCGCAACCATCACCGTCGCCGTTCCCAACATGAGGGCGAGCCCGCCCGCCTGATACGCAAGGCCCGACAGGACCGTGCCGATCAGGCGCCCACCGGCATTGGCCATGTAGTAAAAGCCCACATCCATGGTCACCCGCTCGGCCTTGGTGAAGGCGAGGATCAGGTAGGAATGAAGCGCGGAGTTCACGGCAAAGACGGCGCCGAAGACCAGCAGACCGGCCACCAGCGTGACGGTGAGCCAGGGCTGCGGCTCGGACGACGCGAGCGCCGCCAGGGTCAGCGCGGCGGGGATCGCGGCCAGCCCCCAGGCCCAGCCGCGCGCCGCGCCGATCAGGCCGGCCTCTGGTCGCTTGCGCGCCCGCAGCAGGCGGGGCGCGGCGGCCTGCACCGCGCCGTAAAGGATGATCCAGACCGCCATGAAGCTGCCGATGAGGAAGAACGCCACGCGGTCGCCCTCGGTGGTGCCATCCGACAGCACGGCATAGAAATAGACGGGAATGCCGACCACGAACCATACGTCGCGCGCGCCGAAGAGAAAGACCCGCGCCGCCGAAAGCCAGTTCACATTGGGCGATTTCGAGAACACTTCCGAGAATTTCGCGCCCTTGCGGCCCTTTGGCAGGCCCGCGGGCATCGCCAGAAGCACCGCCAAGAGGACCAGCGCAAGCACCGCTGCCATCGCCAGCACCGCCGCGGTGAAGCCAAAGGTGGCCAGCAACCCGGCACCGAGCAGGAAGCCCAGCCCCTTGACCGCGTTCTTCGACCCGGTGAGGAGCGCGACCCAGCGAAACAACCCGCCTTCTTCGGCCGGTGCGAGCAGCTTGACCGCCGATTTCGAGGACATCTTGGCAAGATCCTTGGCCACGCCAGACGCGCCCTGCACCACCATGACATAGGCAACCGACAGGCCGATCGTCCAACCGGGATCGAGCTGCGCCAGCGCGATGAGTGCCAGAACCTGCACGCCCAGGCCGGCATAGAGCGTCGACGTCAGCCCGAACCGCGCCGCGACCCAGCCGGCGGAGAGGTTCGTGACCATCCCCGCGATTTCATAGAGCACGAAGAGATAGGCCAGTTGCACCGGGGTGAAGCCGAGGATGTGAAAGTGCAGGAGCACAAGCATCCTGAGCGCGCCGTCGGTCAGCATGAACGCCCAATAGGCCGCCGTGACCGCGATATAGGCGCTGAGACCTTCGCGCGCTGCGGTCAAAGCGAGGCCCCCACCATCAGCGCCACGTCAACAAGGCGATGCGCATAGCCCATTTCGTTGTCATACCAGACATAGAGCTTCACCTGGGTACCGCCCACCACCATCGTGGAGGGCGCATCGACGATGCCCGAGCGGGTGTCGTTGGTGTAATCCGCACTCACGAGCGGGCGATCCTCATAGCCCAGGATTCCCGCGAGCGGCCCCTCGGCCGCAGCCTTGAGAAGGCCGTTCACCTCCTCAACGCTAGTCTCGCGGGTCATCTCGAAGACGCAATCGGTGATCGAGGCGTTCAGGAGCGGCACGCGCACCGCGTGACCGTTCAGCCGCCCCTCGAGTTCGGGATAGATCAGCGTGATCGCCGTGGCGCTGCCGGTCGTGGTGGGGATCAGGCTGTTGAGCGCAGAGCGGGCGCGGCGCAGGTCCTTGGCGGGGCGGTCGACGATGGTCTGGGTGTTGGTCACGTCGTGGATCGTGGTTATCGAACCGTGCCGAATGCCGATTGCCTCGTGCAGCACCTTGACCACCGGGGCGAGGCAATTGGTGGTACAGCTTGCCGCCGTTACGATGCGGTGACGGGTGGGATCGTAGACATCATTATTGACGCCATGGACGACATTTGCGGTGTCGCCATCCTTGACCGGGGCCGAAACGACCACCTTTTTCACGCCCGCCTCGAAATAGGGCGCGAGCCTGGCCTCGGTCTTGTGAACCCCGGTGCAGTCGATCACCACGTCAACGTCGTCAAGCGGCAGGGCCGACAGGTCGCGCGTGCCGATGAAGGGCAGCCGCTGCCCGTCGATGGTGACGCTGTCGGCATCATGCGAGAACTCCGCATTCCACCGCCCGTGCACCGTGTCGAACTCCAGCAGATGCGCGTGCATTTCCGGATCGCCCACGGCATCGTTGATCCATGCAATCCGTGCCCCGCGTTCCAGCAGGGGCCGGAGCGCAAGCTTTCCCACCCGTCCAAGGCCGTTGAGTGCATAGACGGTCATTCGAAATCTCCTTGTTGGGACGTGCCGATATCGTCAACAGCCTTTTGAAGCGACATCCGATCGAGCGTGTCGAGGGGCAGCGCGGTGAACACCGCCATCCGGTTGTGAAGCAGACCGTAGGTCTGATGAAACGCGAGGCTTTTCTCGGCGTCGGTGCCATCCACCTTGACCGGGTCGGGCATCCCCCAATGCGCACTGACGGGTTGTCCTGCCCAGGCCGGGCAATCCTCGTTTGCCGCCTGGTTGCAAACCGTGAAGACGAAATCGAATTTGGGCGCGTCGTCACGCTGGAACTCGGACACGTTCTTGGCCCGCAGTCCAGAAATGTCATGCCCCTTTTGCGCGAGGATCTCGAGCGCGAAGGGGTTGAGCTCCGAATAGGGTTTAGTGCCGGCCGAGTAGACCTCGAACCGGTCGCCCGCCAGCTTGCGGAGGATCGATTCGGCAAAGATCGAACGGGCCGAGTTGCCTGTGCAGATGAAAAGAACGTTGTATTTGCGATCGGGCATGGCGGTCGCTCCCGTGGACGATGAAAGTGAAAGGGGTGAGCAGAACTCCGGGCGGCCCCGACAGCAGTCGAGGAGCAGATAGTCGAGAGTGCGGCGCAGCTCTGTCATGGCGATGGTGTATCGAAGCGATGTGCCCATTCGCTCCTGGGTCACCAACCCGGCCTGCATCAATGCGGAAAGGTAGGCCGAAAGCGTGGACGCCTTGAGCCCGCGCGCCTGCGCCAGTTCACCGGCGGGCACACGATCCGGGTAGCGCCGCATCAAGAGGCGAAAGATCGCCAGCCGCTCGGGGTGGCCGAGTGTCGCAAGACGTGAGGAAATTTCTTTTTCCATATTTCACGAATAACAGAAATAAATTGCGATGGAAGTGCGAACCGGCATTGTTGCAAAGGTTTCACACGCATGTCTTTGCGGGTTTTCTTGTCATCGCGCCCGCGCCCGGCATTTCCCCGACAAGGCGTGTTTCACCGGATTGGTCTTTCCCGGTCCCGACCACGGGACGACCCCCGAACGCCGACGGAGACGAGCGAGCGGCGGGTGCCGGAACCACCGGACAGAAGAAGGGGCGTAATCATTTCGGCAAGACCTTGTATCCTTTCACGCAGTTGAGGCGGGCCTAAGTCTCGAAGGGGTTTGGCTTCATAGGCTGAGCCCACGGAGTCATTTTACGCGCGGGGTCTCGGAGTCCTGTCTCACGAACCGGTCATAGGTGGAGCGCATACCCACTTCCAATCCGATCCCCCTCGCCAACCCATACGTGCCAGTCGACACGCCCATCAGCTTGCGCATCGTGCCCTCGGGCTTGCCGGGATTGGCGGTGATGCGGCCCCGAAACCCGGTCACCGCAGCCATCCTCCGTGCAAGCCCGATGATCGACAGGAAAGCCCGCGCAAAGCGCGATACCACCAGCCCATGCGGCATTGAATTGCGCTTGCATCCCGCCGGCGCCGTCCATGATAGTGGGGATATGGATGAGAATACCATTCGCCCTGCCCTGCGCATCCGGGTCGTCTTTGGCGAGGCTGGAATGATCGGCCCTGGCAAAGCCGAGTTGTTGGAGCGTATCGACCGTTGCGGTTCCATCGCGGCGGCGGGGCGTGAAATGCGCATGAGCTACAAGCGCGCCTGGCAACTGATCGGCACATTGAACAGCATGTTCCGCGATCCCGTCGTGGACAGCACACGCGGTGGACCCGGCGGGGGTGGAGCCGCCTTGACCGAAACAGGCAAGAAAGTTCTCGAACTTTATCGCGCCTTCGAGGCCGATGCGGCGCAGGCAGGGGCCGCACGCCTGGACACGATGCGCGCGATGCTGGTGGATACTCCCGAAGGCAAATAGCGATTGACCGTCCAATGATCCGCCTGCGATATGTTTCATGAACCATATCAGCAGGAAATCCCCGATGCACATTCACGTCGCGCGCCGGTTCACGATCATGGCGATATCGGCCCTTTTCGTTTCAGGTCTACCGCTACAGGCATCCGCGGAGAGAGCACTGGTCGCCACTGCCGCCAATTTTGCCGAAGCAGCCGAGGCGATGGTCGAGCCCTTTCGCAACGCGACCGGCCATGATCTGCAGCTGACCACGGGCTCGACCGGCAAGCTTCTTGCCCAGATCCGAGAGGGCGCACCCTTCGACGTGATGCTCTCGGCCGATGCCGCCACGCCCGCAAGACTGATCGAGGATGGAAAGGCGGTGGCCGGGACATCGTTCACTTATGCCATCGGTCGGCTGGTGCTCTGGAGCGACGATCCCGGTCGGATTGGCGCGGATGGCGCTGCAGCGCTCGAAAATCCGGATTTGCGCTTCGTGGCGCTGGCCAATCCCGATCTTGCGCCCTATGGCGTGGCCGCGCGCGAGGCGTTGCAGTCACTGGGCCTGTGGGAGGCGCTGCAACCCAAGCTCGTGATGGGGCAGAACGTTGGCCAGACCCATTCCATGGTCGCGACCGGCGCCGCCGAGATCGGTTTCGTGGCGCTGTCGGCTGTCACCAGCCCGCGCGCCACCAGCCAAGGCAGCAGCTGGGAGGTGCCGCAGGAACTGTTCACTCCGATCCGTCAGGATGCCGTGCTGCTCGACCATGGCGCGGACAACGCCGCAGCGCAGGCATTTCTCGCGTTCCTGCGCACCGATGAGGCCGCCGCGGTGATCGAGCGCTTCGGTTACGCAGTCGGGAATTGACATGACGCTTCCCGATCTTGGACCGCTGTTCCTGACCATCCGGCTGGCCGCGATAACGACCGTGATCCTGCTCATCATCGGCACGCCGATCGCCTGGTGGCTCGCGCATACGCGGTCACGTGCGAGATCGGTGGTCGAGGCGGTGACAGCCTTGCCGCTGGTGCTGCCTCCAACAGTGCTGGGCTTCTATCTGCTGGTGTTTCTCAGTCCCAATTCCACCATCGGTGGGCTGTGGTTGTCGGTGACGGGGACCACGCTGACATTCTCGTTCCTGGGCCTGATCATCGCCTCGGCCATCTACTCGCTTCCATTCATGGTCCAGCCGCTGCAAGGTGCGTTCGAGGCCGTCGGGCGCGGGCCCCTCGAGGCGGCAGAAAGTCTGCGCGCCACGCCGATGGACGCTTTTCTCACGATAGCCACGCCGATGGCGGTGCGGGGCTATCTCACGGCAACGGTGCTGACATTCGCCCATACGATCGGTGAGTTCGGCGTGGTCCTCATGGTCGGAGGCAACATCCCCGGCCGCACCAAGGTGGTGTCGATCCAGATCTACGAGAACGTCGAAACCATCGATTATGCCGCCGCGCATGGCCTGGCGGCGATCCTGCTGGTGTTCTCGTTCACCGCGTTGTTGTCGGTCTATATGTTCAACCGCCGATTTCCTGTGCACGTGGGGTAGACCATGGCCGATCTTTCCGTCGATGTGCACGTGCAATACCCCGAATTCGAGCTTTCGGTGGCAGAAGTCTTTCCCGGCAGCGGGATCACGGCGCTTTTCGGCCCGTCGGGCTGTGGCAAGTCCACGCTGCTGCGCGTGATCGCGGGGTTCGAGCGGCGGGCAAGCGGCCGGGTGCATTTTGGCGAAGAGCTCTGGCAAGGCGGGCGCAGACGCCTGGCGCCGCATCTGCGCGGGGTTGGCTACGTGTTCCAGGACGCGCGGCTGTTTCCGCATCTGAGCGCGCGGGGCAATCTCGATTACGCCCACAAGCGCGCGGCGGACGTTCCGGCGCGCTATGGCTTCGACGATGTCGTGGACATACTAGACCTTGCGCCGCTGTTCGACCGCCGCGCCGCCCAGCTTTCGGGCGGGGAACGCCAGCGCGTCGCAATCGGGCGTACCCTGCTGGCACGGCCCCGGCTCCTGTTGATGGACGAACCGCTGGCCGCGCTCGATACCCGCCGCAAGGCAGAGATCCTCCCCTATGTTTCCCGGCTGGCCACGGCCTTCGACATTCCTATCATCTATGTCACCCACGCGCTCGAAGAGGTGACCCAGCTTTGCGACCGTATCGTGGCGCTTTCCGCTGGACGGATCGTGGCGACCGGCGGCGTGGCCGAGGTGCTCGAACGCCTCGACCTGGCCGACGTGCAGGGCCGGTTCGAGGCGGGTTCGGTGCTCAGGGGGCATGTCGCGGCACAGGACACGGCGCTTCACCTGACGCGGGTCGAGTTGGGCGGCTTCGCGCTCGAAGTGCCGGAGATCGGCCTCACACCGGGTGCCGAGGTTCGCCTGCGCGTGCGGGCGCGCGATGTTTCGCTGGCGCGCACAAGGCCCGAAGGGTTGAGCATCCGCAACATCCTGGATGCGCGCGTGCTAAGTATCTCCGAAGAGCCCGACACCGCGCATGCCGAGCTTCTGCTGGATCTGGGTGGTCAGAACTTGCGCGCGCGTATCACGCGGGCCGCCGTGCGGGAGCTGGGGCTTGTCCAGGGGGCGCAGACCTTCGCGCTTGTCAAATCGGTCTCGTTCGACCGCCAGGCATGGCCCAGAGCCAGTGCGGTCGCCCCGCCCTGAGTGCCCGGGTACCCCACACGGTCGGGGCCGTCACAACTGTGGTGTGCCGTCACTTGTGTCTTGTCGGCTCCATATACGGGCGCGCCGACAGGCTTCACCCGGCGTTTTCACCGGCCCCGCCCAAGGCCGTCGTGTCCCCCTTCGGGCGATCCTCATCCGGCATTTCGCCGGTGACCAGATAAATCGTCTGATCACTGATCGAGGTGGCGTGGTCGCCCATGCGCTCGATATTCTTGGCGATGAAGTGCAGGTGCATGCTGGCCGTGATGTTGCGCGGATCCTCCATCATATGCGTCAGGAGCGAGCGGAACAGCGTGTTGTACATCTGATCGACCTCGAGATCGCGCGTCCGCACGTCCTCGGCCTTTTCGGCGTCGCGCTCGATATAGGCCTGCAGCGCGTCGGTCAGCATCTGCTCGACCATGCGCGCCATGCGACGCAATGCAGGCACCGTGCCGTCGATCGGTGTCATGTCGATCAGTACGGTGTTGCGCTTGGCGATGTTCTTGGCGTAGTCGCCACAACGCTCCAGGTGCGAGCTTATCGACATCACCGAAAGCACGGTGCGCAGGTCGCCCGCCGTCGGCGCGCGCAGGGCCAGGACGCGGGCGGTCTCCGACTTGATCTCTTCATCCATCGTGTCGATGATCTTGTCGTCCCGCCGGATCTGCTGGCTCAGGTCCATGTCGCGGGTTTCAAGGGCCGTGATCGCGTTGCTGATCGCCTTTTCCGCCTGGCTGCCCATCTTCACGATCATTGCCTGGAGAGCTTCGAGGTCGCGGTCGAAGGATGATACGATATGCTGCGAAGTCATGATACGTATCCTTACCCGATCCGACCGCTGATATAGCTTTCGGTCCTTGGATCATGCGGGTTGGTGAAAATCGTGTCTGTGTCGTCGAATTCCACCAGGTCTCCGAGATGGAAGAAGGCGGTTCTCTGACTGACACGGGCGGCCTGCTGCATCGAGTGGGTGACGATCACCACCGAGTAGCGTTGTTTCAGTTCGTCGATCAACTCTTCCACCTGGGCCGTGGCGATCGGGTCAAGCGCGGAGCACGGCTCGTCCATCAAAAGCACCTCGGGGGCAGTGGCTACGGCGCGCGCGATGCACAGGCGCTGCTGCTGGCCACCGGAAAGGCCAGTGCCGGGGGTGTCGAGCCGGTCCTTGACCTCGTCCCAGAGCGCTGCGCGACGCAGGCTTTTTTCCACGATCTCGTCGAATTCGGCCTTGTTCCGGGCCATGCCATGGATCTTGGGGCCATAGGCGACATTGTCATAGATCGACTTGGGGAAAGGGTTCGGCTTCTGAAAGACCATGCCCACTTTCGCGCGCAATTGGACCGGGTCCACGTCGTGGTCATAGATATTCTTGCCGTCGAGGTTGATGTCACCTTCGACCCGGCAGATGTCGATCGTATCGTTCATGCGGTTCAGGCAGCGCAGGAAGGTCGACTTGCCACAGCCCGAAGGCCCGATAAAGGCAGTGACCTTCTTGTCCTCGATATCGACGTTCACGTCCTTGATGGCCTGGGTGTCGCCATAATAGACCTGCACGTTCCTGCACTGAAACTTGATATCCTTCTGGTCCACGGAGCTTTCCCTTTTCGGTATGTCGTACATTTTCGGGTCCTCTCTTACCATTTCCGCTCGAACTTGTGGCGCAGGTAAATGGCGATGGCGTTCATCGTGATCAGGAAGGTCAGCAACACGAGGATTGCGGCCGAGGTGCGGCTGACGAAGCCGCGTTCGGGACTGTCGGCCCAGATGAAGATCTGCGTCGGCAGGGCGGTGGCACTGTCGAAGGGCGTCGAGGGCGCCGAGGTGATGAAGGCGTTCATCCCGATCAGCAGGAGCGGTGCGGTCTCGCCAAGCGCCTGCGCCAGGCCGATGATCGTGCCCGTCAGGATGCCGGGCATGGCCAGCGGCAGGACATGGCCGAAAACCACTTGCTGCTTCGACGCGCCAACCCCCAGCGCCGCCTCGCGAATCGATGGTGGCACGGCCTTGAGGGCCGCGCGAGTGGCAATGATGATCGTCGGCAGCGTCATCAATGCCAGCGTCATCCCGCCGACGAAGGGTACCGAACGCGGCATCCCGAACCAGCCGATGAAGACGGCGAGACCCAAAAGGCCGAACACAACCGACGGTACGGCGGCAAGGTTGTTGATGTTGATCTCGATCAGGTCCGAGATGCGGTTCTTCGGTGCGAACTCCTCGAGATAGATCGCGGCCCCGATGCCCACGGGAAAGGACAGCAGGAAACACACCAGCAGCGCATAGGCCGACCCGATGATCGCCCCCTTCAGCCCGGCAACCTCGGGAAAGCGCGAGTCGGCATTGGTCAGGAGCGCCCAGTTCAGGGGCTTCGTTACGAATCCCGCATCGACAAGCTTGTTGAAATTGGCGATCTCGTCGTCCTTGAGGCGGCGGTTTTCCTCGGGGGTTTCGGGATTGATCAACCCCTTGTTGAGCTGGTCATAGGGGTCTGACACCGGCACGTTTATCTTCACGGTCTGGCCGATAACCCCGGGGTTCGCCACAGCCCTGTCGCGAACCGTGAACTGCGCCCTGTTGGACAGGATTTTTGTCAGCTTGCGCAACTCATCGCGGTCATCGGCCACGTCCGAGAATTCCTTGTGCATCGTGTCACTCAGGATCTGGCGATAATTGCCGCGCTCGGGGGCGTCGGCGTCAATCAACTCCGGATCGAAATGCACCGCGATTTCCAGATGGGTCTGCGTGAAGGCATGATACCCCGTCGATATCAGCGAGCCGACCAGCAGCAAAAGCATCGCAAACGCGATCGAGATCGCCCCAAGGCCGAGGGTTTTCAACCACAATTCGTTGCGTTTGCGTTTGCGCAGGCCGGCCTGAAAGGCAGGCGCTGCCCAGTCGAACTTGTCGTTTGTCGCGTCGGTCATGCCCGGGGTCCTAGTCGTAGATTTCACGGTATTTGCGCACGATGCGCAGGGCGGCCACGTTGATGATCAAGGTCATCACGAACAGCACCATGCCAAGCGCGAAGGCG
>NZ_JAWLDS010000095.1:0-11110 GCF_041686535.1 Aquicoccus sp.
CGCGCAGATTCGCCCCCGAAACCTGTAACACCGCTCACGCGCGGGTCAGCGCGGGGGGCCTGGCGGCCGGGTGCGGGGGGCGGACCGGGGGGGCGGGCGATCACGTTTGGCAGGATTTTCGCCAACGCCGCCGTGATCCGTGAGTGATGTTTCAGAGGCGGTCTTTTGGTTGCCTTTCAACCCATTGATAAAAAACTGTAAAAACACCTTTTCGAAAGCCAGGGGCACAACGCTGCGCGGCCCTCGCATCCGCGCACGGCGCGGTGAGCGCAGGTGTTTTGTAATGCACCCCGGCAAGGCGCATCCTGGGTGCAGATCAAGACAGATCGACAAACAGACCAAGCAACCCGAAAGGAACACGACATGAAACTCGCACTCGCAACCCTCGCCACCACCATCGCCCTCGCCACCGGCGCCTCGGCCATGGTCGGCCCCTACGAACGCGCCGTGAACGAGAACCAGGCCGGCCTCTTTACCCAGGGCGCACAGGCCCGCACCGGCGTCGAGACGCAAAGCAACAGCCCGAACGCAGAATACGCGGTCGGCAACGAGAAACAGGTCACCGTGTTCTCGGCCGACACCAACGCCCAGACCCAGTTCAACGGCTATGAGGGACGCTGACCCCCTGCGCTTGCGGACAAACCCAGAAGACCCCAGGAAAGGAACAGCACATGAAACGCGCACTTGCGACCCTCGCGACCACCGTTGCGCTCGCCACCGGCGCCTCGGCCATGGTCGGCCCCTATGAACGCGCCGTGAACGAGAACCAGACAGGCCTCTTCACTGAAGGCGAGAAGGCGCAGGCCCGCTCCGGCGCCAGGGCCGGCACCAACAGCCCGGCCGCGGGACATGACGGAAACGGGAAGATCACGATCTTCCGGCTGCGCAGCGGCAAGGCCGCGTCGAGCCTTGCCACCGATGTGCCCGGCAGCCCGTCGTCGGGCCGTTGAACCCGCCGCGCAAGACAGCAAGACGCCCGGCCGCCGCGAGCGCGCCGGGCTTTTCGCAGCATGTGGCCCGGGGCCGGAATGGTCAGCTTCCGTAGAAGATGCCAAGGCCGAGATAGATCGCAAGGGTGGCGCCGAGGCTGAGCCCCATCGGGAAGTCCCAGCGACGGTGCCAGCTTTCCCAGCCCGGGGCGAGGCGGCGCAGGGGTGAAATCCTGACCAGGCGGTGAGTGACGAACGCGGCCAGCAGGTTCGCAGCGAAGAGCGCCAGCAACAGCCGCAGATCACCCAGCGCGACAAAAGGGGCGGCGGCGGCGGCGAACTTGGCATCGCCCGCGCCGACCATGCCGGCCGCATTGAGGAAAATGCCGATCCCCAGCAATATGACGAGCTGTGACATGCGCCACAGGAACAGGTCCCATGGCATCAGGAACAGCCCCAGCCCCAGAAAGACCAGCACAAGCGCCATCACGGCCTTGTTGGGGATGCGCATGGTCGCCATGTCGGACCAGGCAACCCAGAGACAAATCGGCCAGACGAGGGGTGCGAACCAGAGCGCGTTTTGGGCCGAAAGATCCATGATTGCCGACAGACCCTAGTTGCTGACGTTCGATTCAAGCGCGCGCAGCGAGCGGACGGCGGCCTCGAAATGCTGGGGATGCGTGTCGACCGCCTCGCGCAGGAGGCCCTTGCCGATCTCGACATCGCCCTGCTTGATCGCGGACATTGCCAGCGTATGCAGAAGCTCGGCGCGCTCGGTCTGTTCCATCGGCATCACCGGAAGGTTGTAGTTGCGTTGCGCGCCACGGGCCAGGACCATGTTGTTCTTGGCGGTGAAGAGCTTCCTGTCCTGTTTCAGCGCCTCGGAGAACAGGCGCTCGGCCTCGGAATAGTCGCCGCGCGTGAGCTTGGAATAGCCCCAGTTGTTGAGCAGGCCGGCAGGTTTGGTCGTCAGGCCCGCCGCGATTTCATAAAAGCTGTCGGCCTTTTCCCAGTCTTCCTCGGAATCGGCGACCATCGCTTCGAGCCGATAGCGTTTGAAGGTCTCGTGGGTGGGCGGCACCGCATCGAGCGTGGCCTTGGCGCGCTTCCAGTCGTCAGTGCGAATGAGCGCATCGGCCAGGCCAACCTTGTCCTCGTTGGTGGCGCCCTCCATCTCGACCAGCTTTTCATAGGCCGGGACCGCCTCGGACGGGCGCTTGGCGCGGATCAGCGATTGCGCAAGCCCGCGTTGCAGGTCGGTGCGGTCGGGTTGATCATCCGTGGCGCGCTTGAAATAGGTCACGGCCTCGTTGGGATCGGCCACGCTCAGCATGATGTCGTTGAGGTTGCTTTCGTCAACCACGTTGACGTTCTGCATGGCGCGGTTCACCTCGTCGCTATCGGCGTTCTTGTCACATGCCGCGAGGAATGCCGTACCCGACAGGCACAGGAAGAGAATCTTGAACTGGCGCATGTTGCCTGCGTCCTTTTGCTGCCTCGGCCTCGTCGTTTTTTCCGGTCCCGTTCTCATGGAATCTGGCGGATCAGGTAATCGCTGCTGCCCCGCCGGACCAGTTTGTAGTCTTGTTGCTCGCCCTCATCATAATCGGGATTTTCGATTTTTGCGAGGGCCAAGCGCAAATTGTCGCGAATTGAGTCACTTTCGCCATTGTCGAGCGCGTAGGCGCGGCGGAACATCTGGCTCGCCTCGGCGAAATCGCCTTTTTCCATCAGCACCACGCCGAGATTGTTCCAGGCCTCGGGCACGGCCTCGTCGGTGCGGATCGCGCGGCGCAGGAGGGTCTCGGCCTGTCCGAGGCGCCCCAGCCCGAGATTGGCCGAGCCCAGCGCCGCGAGCACGTCGGGGGTGAGGCCCTGTTCGCCGGCCGCGCGGGTGAAGGCTTCGAGTGCGAGTTCGTGTTCGCCCGCCTGCATCAGGCGGTTCCCGACGGTGAGCCCGTCCACCGATTCGGCGCGGGGGTCGGTGCCGGGCGCGAAAGGGCCGTCACCGTCAGGCCCGGTCTGCGGCGCGCAGCCCGGGAGCGCGAGCGTCGCGGCAAGCGCGGCCGATGCGATGAAGAGGCGAAGATGCGGTCTGCTCATGGTTCCGAACGGGGTCGGTGCTGTCGTTGAGTGCCTGTCTACGACAGGACCGCGGCAATGCTAAGCGATTTCACCGTGCCGGGCGCGGGATTGGCGGTGACCGGCGCGTTACTGCATCACCCGGACGGGGGCGGGCATCGGGATTGTGGAATCTGCGTTTCTGAAACCCCGGTTCGCCCGCCGGCCCGGTCGCGACCCGCCTCAGGGTCCCGCCATGTTGCCCAGCTGGGTGATGCCGTGGACCGACGGACCCACGAGGATGATCAGGAGCGGCGGCACGGTCAGCAGCATCGTGGCCAGCGTCATCTTGGTGGGCAGCTTGTTGGCGGCCTCTTCGGCGCGCATCACGCGCTTGTCGCGCATCTCGCTGGCAAAGACGCGCAGCGCGTCCGAGATCGGTGTGCCGAAGGCCTGGGACTGCACCAGAACGGTGGTAAAGCTCGACACGTCCTGCACCCCGCAGCGTTCGGCGAGGTCGTTGAACACGGTCGCCTTGTCCTTGCCGGCCTTCATCTCGAGCGCGACGATTTCGAATTCGTCTGCCAGGGCGGGAAAGGAGGGGCGGATCTCCCGGGCGACGCGGATGATCGCCTGGTCGAGCGACTGGCCCGCCTCGACGCAGACCAGCATCATGTCGAGCGCGTCCGGAAACCCGTTGGTGATTTCCTCCTGCCGGGCGCCCTGGCGCTTGTTGACCCAGTACTTGGGCAGCAGATACCCGGCGGCGCCGGGGCCGAGGATATAGAGGATGGTCTGCTGGGTCGTGGCCTCGGCGCCGGATTTGAACGTGACGAAATAGGCCACCCCGAGGAAAAGGAAGAGAATCCCCAGTGCGAATTGCGCGAAGTGGAAATAGCGCACCGCGTCGCGGTCGCGATAGCCGGCCTGCAACAGCTTGAGCTTGATCCCGGCCAGTTCTTCCTCGCTTTTGGGTTCGAGGAACGAGGCGTATTTCTCGAGCTTGTCATTGCGTTGCTTGGCGCGGAGCTTTTCCTTGGACTCGAGCCTGCCGCGGGGTTTCTTCTGTTCCTTCTTGAGCTTTTCGAGCGGGTCCTCGCGCTTGGCGAGAAACATGGGCAGGGTGAGCAGCACCATCACCACGCCCAGCATGCCCACCGCCATCAGCGGGCCCATCGGTCCGAGCGCGTCCACCAGCATATCGTTGATACCTTGCATCGTGAAACCCTTTCGCGGCTCAGACTTTGATGTTGGTCAGCCAGCGCATGACGATGAGATTGAGTGTCAGGAAGCCGGCGACGAAAAGACAGGCGGGAATGAACCAGGGATGGTCGAGCACCTCGTCATAGTAGTTCGGATCCAGCACGTTGATCGCGATCAGGGCGACCACCGGGAAGCCCGAAAGGAACTTGCCTGACCATTTCGCCTCGGCGGTGATGGCCTTGACCCGACGGAAGAGGCGGAAGCGCGAGCGGATCACCTTGGCCAGACCGGCGAGGATCTCGGCGAGGTTGCCGCCGGATTGCTGCTGGATAGTGACGGCAACGGCGAGAAAGCGCAGATCCTGAAGGTCGATGCGTTCGGCCATGTCCTTGAGGGCCTCGCCCATGTCGCGGCCATAGGCCGACTCGTCGGCGATGATGCCGAATTCGGTGGCCAGCGGGTCCTTGACCTCTTTCGAGACGATCTGCACGGCCGAGGAGAACGGATGCCCCACCCGCAGCGAGCGCACCATCAGCTCGACCGCGTCGGGGAGCTGTTCCTCGATCATGGCCATGCGTTTGTTGGCCTTGGAACTGACCCAGAAATAGACCCCGCCGACGCCCATCGCGATGGAAAGGGCGGCGCGCAGGGGGACCGAGGTTTCGGTGCCGACGGTCATGCCCAGGAAGGCCAGGCCCGACAGGCCGACCATCAGCATGATGAGCTGTCGGGGGGTGAAGGCGATCGCGGCCTTCTGCGCCTGCGAGGCGAGCAGGGAATAGAGCGGGATGGAGCGCGAGCGCATGTGCTGGCTCATCTCCTTGCGCAGCTTTTCCATGACCTCTTCGCGGTTGGTGCCCTTCTGGAGCATTTCGAGCCGGCGGTTGACCCGGCTGTTGAGCGAGATCGACTTGCCGAACACCGTCAGGTAGATGCCCTCGACAAGCACGAGAACACCGATGAAGATCAGCCCGTAGATGATGAGCTCTGCACTGATGGCCATGGGTGTTACTCCGCTGCGATGGGTTCGAAGATCGAGGGCGGCAGGTCATAGCCCCAGAGCCGGAAGCGTTCGGAAAAGTGCGACCGCACGCCGGTGGCCGTGAAATGGCCGATGATCTTGTTTTCGGGGGTGAGGCCGACGCGCTGGAAGCGGAAGACCTCCTGCATCGAGATGACGTCGCCCTCCATGCCGGTGATCTCGGTGATCGAGGTCATCCGGCGCGAGCCGTCCTGAAGCCGGTTGGCCTGCACGATGAGATTGACGGCGCTGGCGATCTGCGAACGCACGGCCTTCAGCGGCATTTCGATGCCGGCCATGGCGATCATGTTCTCGAGTCGCGAGATGCCGTCGCGGGCGTTGTTGGCGTGGATCGTGGTCATCGAGCCGTCATGGCCGGTGTTCATGGCCTGGAGCATGTCGATCACCTCTTCGCCGCGTGTCTCGCCGACGATGATGCGATCGGGGCGCATCCGCAGCGCGTTCTTGAGACAGTCGCGCGGGCTCACCTCGCCCTTGCCCTCGACGTTGGGCGGGCGGCTTTCCATCCGGCCGACATGGGTCTGCTGGAGTTGAAGTTCGGCCGTGTCCTCGATCGTGAGGATGCGTTCGGCATCGTCGATGAACGAGCTGAGCGCGTTGAGCGTGGTGGTTTTACCGGAACCCGTCCCGCCCGAGACGATGATGTTGAGCCGGCAGGCCACCGCGGCCTGGAGATAGGCGGCCATCTCCTCGGAAAAGGCACCGAAGCGCACCAGGTCGTCGATACCGAGCTTGTCCTTCTTGAATTTGCGGATCGAGACCAGCGACCCGTCGACCGCGACCGGCGGCACCATCGCGTTGAAGCGCGAACCGTCGGCGAGGCGGGCGTCGACATAGGGGTTCGATTCATCGACGCGGCGGCCCACGGCCGACACGATCTTGTCGATGATCCGCATCAGGTGGCGCTCATCCTTGAAGGTGATATCGGTCAGCTCGAGACGGCCATCGCGCTCGACGAAGATCTGTTGCGGGCCGTTGACGAGGATGTCGTTCACGCTGTCATCCTGCAAAAGCGTCTCGAGGGGCCCGAGACCCTTGACCTCGAAGTAGAGCTCCTTGTTGAGCTGGGTGCGGTCCTCGCGGTTGAGCACGACCGCCTTCTGGTTCAGCACTTCGTTGGTGATCTCGTTGATCTCGGCGCGCAGATCCTGTTCGGACGCGGTGTCGAGCGCGGCAAGGTTGAGGTTTTCCAGAAGCTCGCGGTGCAGCTCGAGCTTGAGCTCGGCCATGCGTTCCTTGCGTTTCTGTTCCTTGTCGGCGGTGGCAGACCGGGCCGGGACCGCGTTCTTTTGCCGACGCAACGAGGCGGGCGCATCGGGTGCACCCCCGGCGCCCGGCGTGGTTTGCTTTGGCAATTCCGCAATCTTGCCCTTCGGCGCGGCGCCCGCAGGTTTGCCGGGATTTGCATCTTTCTTGTATCGCGAGAACATCCTGGTCGAGCTCCTCAGGCGGCTTCGGCTTCGTCGCGGCCCAGTTCGTGCAGCGATGATGCGAGTTTGGCGATTTCCTTGCGCAGCGGGTTCTTGGCCGCCGCGTTGGCCAGTGGCAGACCGTGATCGGCGCCTTGCGTCACCGGCTTGCCGCCGTCGGGAAGTTGCACCTCGATCGAGATGTCGAGGCTTTCGGCGAGGCGCTTGACGCGGGACTTGCCGTTGAGATCGGTGAATTTCGGCCCGCGATTGAGCACGTAGCGCAGTTTCTCGATCGGCAGGTCCTCGGCCTGGAGCGCGCGCTTGACGCGCAATGCGTTCTGCGCCGAGCGCATGTCGAGTTCGAGCGTGACGAAATAGATCTGGGCGGCGTTCAGTACGGATTCGGTCCATTGCACCATGGTCGAGGGCATGTCGATCAGCACATAATCGAAATGGCGGCGTGCGCGGTCGAGCACGGCGTTGACATCGGTCGAGGAAATGATGTCGAGCGGCAGCATCTCGGAGGGGGCGGTGAGCACCGAGAGCTTGTCCTCGAAGGTCACGAGTGCCTGTTTGAACACGTCGTCATCCATGCCTTCGGTGTCGGACCAAAGCTCGAAGATGGCTTCGCGGCGGGGCAGGTCGAGGAAGGTGGCGACCGAGCCGTATTGCAGGTCGAGGTCGATGAGGCAGACCTTGGGCGGATCGGTCTTGTCGATGGTGGCAAGTTCCCACGCAAGGTTGACCGCGAAGGTGGTCGCGCCGGTCCCGCCGGCGAGCCCGTGCACGGCCAGCATCACGCCGTCGCGATACCCGGGGGCGGCGCGGCCGACCGGAGCGGCCGCGGCCTGGGGGGGGGCGACGGGCTCGGGAATCTCGGGCTCCCGCAGACGCTCGATCGCGGCCTGCAGTTCGTTTTCGGGAAGCGGGTAGGGGACGAATTCGTCGGCCCCCTGGCGCAGGAGCTGATGCAGGGCGGCGGGGCTGACGTCTTCGGCAATCAGGATGACCTTGATGCCCTTCTGCTTGGCGGTCTCGATGATCTCGCCCAGCATGACGAGCTTTTCCTCGTCGCTTTCGTCGATGGCAATGGCAATGAATTCGAGCGCTTCGGCCTCGGGCTGGCTGAAGAAGGCCATCGCCTCGGTGAAACCCAGGTCGCCCCATTTGTCGCCAAGCGCGGCCTCCATGTCCTCGATCAACAGGTCGAAGTTCTGCACGTCGCGACTGATCGTGCAGGCCAGAACCGGGCTGAGATCAGTTTGCAGATTTTCGTTATCCGTCATTGCCTCATGTCCTTTTATGGTCGGCCGTCCGCCTTATGCTCTGGCGGCAGGTTGCAGGGGGGTCCCGTCGCCCGGATCGGCCATGCCCCGTGTTATTCGGGGAAGACTCGTTCAACTGGGGGCAATTTCACTGGAAATCGGGGCAACATTAGGGCCAAAAGATCGTAATTGTGCGGTATCATGAGACGATCGCGGCCATTCGGGCGGATCGTTCATGATTTATCACCCACAACGGCAAGGCCGCGAAGCACACTCTTTTTTTGGTTGTTTTCCCGCGAGATAGGGGGAATCGCCGCGCTCTTGCGCGGCTGGACATCGCAGCCGGCGGCGATGCGGTCACGGGGTGGACGGGATCATTCCGAGGCCTGGAAGTCCGAGCCGGAGATGCCGCTCAGCCCCGTGGGCGACGTGGCGCTTTCGACATACTCGCGATAGACCACCTGAGCATATTTGCCGTCCATCACGTTGGGATGGTTTCGCAGGAAGCCCGTCACCTCGGTGACGGCGCGGCGGTTGCGACGGTCGCGGCTTTCGGTGGCGATGACCGGCCTGGTTTCGCCGAAGGATGCGACGGCTTCGAGCCGCGAACGTGATATGCCCTCGCTGGAAAGGAAGGCCACGACGGCCTGTGCCCGGCGCATCCCGAGCTGCTTGTTGTAGGCGTTGGAGCCGGGTTTGTCCGCATGTCCATAGACGCGGAACCGCACTTCGGGGAACTGCCGGATCCATTGCGCCTGCTGGCGCAGCGTGTCGCGGGCCCCGGCATCGAGCTCGGCCGAATCGAAGGCGAAATTGATGGTCGAGGGCACTTCCTCGGAGAAGCGCTTGGCCAATGAGACGACGAAATCCTTTTCGCCCGACATGATCTGGGTGTTGTTCATCGTGGCGTTGCCGAAATGGCCGCCATCTATGTCCGATCCCGCCTCGCGGAAGAATGATTGCCCTGCGGGGTCATCCGCCGAGCACCCGACGAGCGCCAGAAGCGCGATGGGTGTGATGAGAAGTCTCATGGTCGAATGCCCCTGCATTACCTCAGTCCATTACATAGCCATAGGAGCCGTTGAAATCCTGCTTGGCCACCTCGCCGGCGGCGCCCTGGGTCGGGCGGCGGGCGTCACGTGCCACGATACCGTTGAGGAAGAGATCCTTCTCGCTTGGTGGCCTGATCCGGTCGGTCGGAAGGGCCAGCGCCTCGCCCCGGGTCGGCGTGACGAGGTGGGCGGTGATGATGATGACCAGTTCGGATTGTTCGCGGCTGTAATCGGCCGAGCGGAACAGAGCGCCCAGAACCGGGACATCGCCCAGCCACGGCACCTGACCGTTCATGTCGCGGAAATCGTCCTGGAGGAGGCCGGCGATGGCGAAGCTTTCGCCGTCGCGCATCTCGACCGTGGTCGAGGTTTCGCGGCGCCGGAAGGCATCGACCGAGAAATTGTTGAACGTGGCGCCGTTCGAGGGGTCGATCGAGCTGACCGCGGCGTCAAGTTCGAGGTTGATCAGATCGCCATCGACCACGCGCGGGATGAAGTTCAACTCGACCCCGAAGGGTTTGAACTCGATGGTGACCGTGCCGCCCTCCTGCGCGACGGGGATCGGGTATTCGCCACCGGCGAGGAATTTCGCCTCCTGTCCGGAGAGGGCGGTCAGGTTGGGTTCGGCCAGCGTGCGCACGACGCCCTTGGACTCAAGAGCTTCGAGCAGAACGCCGACCTCGACCGAGCCGGCATTGAAGCCGAAAACCATGGCGCCGTTGTTTTCCGACACGTCCGGTACATTGCCGCCAAGGGAATTGGCGATGGCGCCGGAATTGTTGTTGGTGTTGGTGCCGCCGTTCACGCCCAGCCCGCCGCCGAACATGTCGCCGTTGAGCGCGAGCGAGGTGGACAGCGATTTTGACACGGAGCGCTGCATCTCGGCGAAGCGGACCTTGAGCATGACCTGTTGCACGCCGCCGACGCTCATCAGGTTCGAGACGCGTTCGGGCGCGTAGCGTTCGGCCAGGTCGAGCGCGCGTTGCAGTTTCTGGGCAGAGGAGACGGTGCCCGACATCACGATGCCGTCATTGGCGGTGCGCACCTCGATCTTTTCGTCCGGCAGGATCTGGCGCAGGCGTTCCTTGAATTCGCTGATATCGGCCGAAACGCGCACGTCGACATTGGTGATGAGCTGCCCGGCGGCATCGAGAATCGTGAGCGTGGTCAGCCCAGGCGCCTTGCCCAGCACATAGATCGTGCGGTCGCTGAGCGAGGAAATATCGGCGATCGAGGGGTTCGCGATGCTGAGTTCGGCAAATGGAACCTCGCTCTCGACCACGATGGCCCGGTTCATCGGCACGCTCAGGTCGGCCGACGTGCCGCGTTTGACGACCTTGAGTTCCTCCGCCAGCCCGACGTCGGGCAGATGCGCAAGCCACAGTGCCAGACCCGTCAAGGCCGCGGTGAGAAAACTGCTCTTTTTCATAGTGACCTGCCTCTCCGATCACGCCTCGGTTTTGGGGTCTTTGCGCCCTCAATTGTCCGGACAATGCGTCAATTTCGCTTTTTTTGCAATAATCAATGGCTTCCGTGCCTTCTTTTATGTGGACAACCCGCAACAGGCGTGTGGCCGGGCCGTGTTCATGACAAGGGGGCACCGGTGCGGCACCCCCTTCATATGGTTGATCTTCGTGGCCCAGCCCCATCAGTTGGTGCAGGGTATCGGGATTTCGACCACTTCGCCCCCCTTGCGGGTGCGGATCGTGCATTCCTCTTTTTCGACCGTTTTCTCGGGTTCCGGCGCCTCGATGATGCCCAGAAGGCTGTTCTGGTCGATCTCGATCTGTTCGGAAATGGTGTCGTCGTTGTTGCCGACGAGGGACAGCGAGAGACGCCCGCTCGACTGGGCCTGTTCCAGCCTGGCCACCTGTTTGGGGCGCACGGCGACGGTGACGGTGCGGGCGATTTTCGCCTCCGCGGCGTCGACATTGGCGGATTGGTCGATGGCGATGATCTTGACCCCGCTCTCGATCATCTTGGTCACCTCGCGGTTCGTCCGGTCGCCCCTGACCTGGCCGGACCAGTAGATATCGACCGTGTTGCCCGGGCGCAGGAAACCCGAGACGCCCGAGGCGACATCGACCTTGATCGCGAAGGCGCGCATGCCGCGTTCGAGCAGCGAGGTGATGCCGGCGCTTTCGCC
>NZ_JAWLDS010000096.1:0-11088 GCF_041686535.1 Aquicoccus sp.
GGTGCCGTCGATTGCTCTTCTGATGCTTCGGCCTCCCCACGTAGGGCCTCTTCCAGAACCGAGCTCACCGTGTCGGCAATGTCCGCATCCGGCTCATCCCCGGCCTGTGCGGTACTCTGCGGGCGTGGGCGTGGGCGCGCTGATCGGCGCGGGGCCGCCGTCACGTCATCGGAGGCTTCCGGGGTAATGTCTGTCACCGATTCTTCCGGCGCGGTGGCCTCTTCCTCAGGCCGGGTCTCTTCGGCGGGTGAATCCTCGGTCTCCGCGCGCACGACTTCATCCGGCGCCGCCTCTGGCTCGGGCGGCTGCGCGACCGGCTCGGGGGTGACTCGCTCGACTGGCCGAGACTGTGGACGCCGAGAGGTATCGGGCACCAGAAGCGCACTCTCTTCCTCGGCAGGGGGTACGATCTCGGGCGGAAGGTCCTCGACCGATTGGGGTTGTGGCTCCGGCAACTCTGGCTCTGAACGCTCATCAGTCGATGGAGTCTCGACAGACTCGGGTTCGCTTCGTTCCGGCGTGATGTCCGGCAAGGATGGCAGTTCCGACGGGGTCGACTGGTCCTCTTCCGGCGCTTGCGGCATCGCCACATCCGCCGCCGTGTCCGGTGCGCGCTGCGCCGCCATCATCGCCTCGAACTCCTCACTCGAAATCACCGCCACGTCCCTGACCTCGAACGGCAGAGGCTCGGCGTCGAACTGCCCCCCGAACAGCAGCCAGCCGATGAGGCCGACATGCCCCACCGCGGATATGATCTGACCGGTGTTCATGCTCGAACCCGTCAGTTCCCCGTCTCGTCGAGCGAGGGCCCGTCGATATCCGTGACCAGACCGATATTCGAAAACCCGCCGCGATTGAGCGCCCCCATTACCTGCACCACCTGCTCATAGGGCACGGCTCCATCTGCGCGCAGGAAGACCCGATCGCTGGCCCGCTCCGCCGCCACCGCGCGCAACTTTGCCAAAAGCTCGTCACGCCCGACCTCCGTGCGCTGCAACATAATCACGCCGTCACTCGTGATCGTCACGGTCAAGGGTTCCTCGGCCTCGCTGGGCAGCGCATTCGCCGCAGTCTTGGGCAGTTCAACCGGAACCCCTACAGTCATCAGCGGAGCAGCAACCATGAAGATGATCAACAGAACGAGCATCACATCGACAAAGGGCGTGACGTTGATCTCGCTCATCGGGACAGCACGCCCGCCTCTGCGCCGGCGACGCGATCCGCCGCCTGCACCCGACGACTTTATGACCCCTGCCCCCATCTCAGCTATCCAACTGCCGGCTCAGGATCGTGGAGAACTCATCGGCAAATGCTTCATATCCGGCGATGATCCGATCACTGTCGGCGGAAAGCTTGTTGTAGAAGATCACCGCCGGAATCGCCGCCAGAAGTCCCAGTCCGGTGGCCAGAAGAGCCTCGGCGATGCCGGGGGCCACGACGGCAAGATTGGTGTTCTGCTGCTGCGCGATCTCGATGAATGAATTCATGATCCCGATCACCGTGCCGAACAGCCCCACGAAGGGCGCTGTCGACCCCACAGTCGCAAGCACCGGCAATCCGCTCTGCAGGCCTTCGGCCTGCTTGGCGATTGCCACGTCCATCGACCGGTCGATCCGGGCCTGCGCCCCTGCGATGAACCTGCCATCTGCCCGGTGCGAGCGCCGCCATTCTATCATGCCGGCCGCAAAGACTTTCTCCGACTGGCCCTTTGGGTCGGGCCCGATCTGCTCGAAAAGCTGATCCAGCGGCTCGCCGGACCAGAACGCCCGGTCAAACCGCGCAGATTCTCGCCGCGCCTTGCGATAGTCGATGAGTTTCTGGAAAATGATCGCCCACGACCAGAAAGACGCGAGGATCAGTACGATCATCACGAGCTTAACCGTGAGCGTCGCACGCATGAACAAAGCCCACATCGTGAACTCGATATCTTGCGCCAAGGCAAGGGTTTCTGCTTCCATATGCCTGCTCGTTATTTCAACCGTCTGTTGCGGCACTTCTTGAAGGTCAAACTAGCTGATTTTCAAGGGGAAAGCCAACAGCTTTGAATCACGTTTGCGCGCCCCAGGGCCAGGCGGCGATTTCCCGCCACTCAAGCCTCTGGCGCATCCCACTGCGGCATGCGCACAGGCTTGCCCTCAAGCGTCATACAGATCACTGTCACCATGGCCCGGAACAAGAGCTTTTCCCCACGCTTGACCTGCTGGCCCATAACCATGCGCACCGGCTTGCGACTCTCCACCCAGGTCTCGACCACCAATTCGTCATCGAGACGCGCCGGAGCAAGATAATCCGCCTCAACCCGGCGCACGGCGTAAACGATCCCGTCTTCGTTCTTCATCCGGTTCTGATCCAGCCCGACTGCACGCACCCATTCGCTGCGCCCGCGCTCGATATATCGCAGGTAATTGGCGTAATAGACGATACCGGCCATGTCGGTATCCTCGTAATAGACCCGGATTGGTAACTTGTAGATCATGCTCGCCCTCTCGCATGGTTGATTGCACGTTAGGTTGCGCCCGGCACGGCTTCAAGTGCGATCCGCCCAATGAATCTTGCTCGAAATACTTCTGCCGAAGGCATCAGCCCAACTCTTGCACGGCGCCTTGTGGGTGAGCGCACCGCACAAAGAGGCCGGACCGCGTCGCATCAAGCGAAGTCGACAAATTTCGCAAACGGCATCTCGCGCAGCCGTTGCCCAGTCGCGGCAAAGATCGCATTGGCCAACGCAGGTGCGGCCGGCGGCACCGGCGGCTCGCCTATACCCAGAACCCTGTCGCCGTTTTCCAGACCTCGCACCTCGATGTCGGGGCATTGGTCGATCCGCATCGCATCGAAGAGATCGAAATTCTCCTGCTCGACCCGGCCGTCGGCAAATGTGATCTCACCCGTCATCGCATGCCCAAGCCCGAACACCACGCCGCCCTTCACCAGCCCATCGAAATTGACCGGATCGACCAACCGGCCCACCTCGGCGGCGACCCAGACCCTTTCGATCCGCAACCCCGCTTCGGTCTGGCGAACTTCCACGATCTCCGCACAGGGCACACCAAAGGACGTGACAAGCGCCACGCCCCGACCCACGCCCTCTGCGGGGCGCGGGCCCGACCACGCGGCCATCTCGCCCACCGCTTCAAGAACCTTGCGCGTGGGCACGTGGAAACAAAGTCGCAATCGCTCTTCCAGCGGGTCCGCGCCAGCGGCATGGATCAATTCATCCAGAAACCCCTCGTGAAAGAAACCGTTGATCGACGCGCCGACCGACCGCCATGAACTCACCGGCGCAAGCCGCGGCGCGCGATACCCCGTGACCCGGTAATCGGGGATCGCATAGGCCTGATCCCACGCCGCCTGCACTATGGTCGAATCCGGCCCCGGCATCGGCAGGCCCTGCCGCTCGCCCATCTGGCTGGCCATGATCGACGGCGCGGCGACGTGGTAATCCAGGGCCCGCACCCACCCGTCCGTGATCGCGCCTTTCATTCGCGCCATCCCGACCGGGCGCAGGAAATCCTGTCGCGTATCCTCTTCGCGGCTATAGGTGAGCTTGACCGGACGTCCTCCCGCCTGCATCGCAACCTGGGCCGCACGGATCACCACGTCATCCTCGAGCCGGTGACCGAAACTCCCGCCCATCATCAGCACATGCACATGCACCTGCTCGGCATCGACCCCGCAGATCTCGGCGACATGCGACTGGGCAAAACGCGGCACCTGCGTGCCGGTCCAGACATCCACGCGCCCCTCTTGCACCCAAACGGTTGCGTTGACGGGCTCAAGCGGCGCATGCGCCAGATACGGCGCGCGGTATTCCGCCTCGATCGGGGCATCGCCCAGCGCCGACTCGACATCGCCCTCGTCACGTTGGCGCGAATCCCGCCGGTCGGACACGAAGCTATCGGCCAGGGCTTGCCAATGTTCTGCCTGTTCGCCCGGATGATCCGCCGGCCCCCAGTCGCATTCCACCGCCTCGGCCGCGCGAAAGGCACGCCAGGTATTGTCGGCCAGAACCGCAACCCCGCCGGGGATATCAAAAACAGCTTCGACCCCGCGCATCTCCTCGGCGGCTTGCGCATCATACCCGTTCAACGCCCCGCCCCGCCGCGGGTTGAGCCGAACCGCCGCATGCACCATGTCAGGCAGTTCCACGTCGATGCCATACTCCTGCGCACCGGTCGATTTCGCCACGATGTCGATGCGCTTCATCGGTTTGCCGATATAGCGCCATTCCTCGGGTTCGCGCAGCCGCACCTTTGTCACCGGCTCCAGCCCCGCAGCCACGGGCGCCAGTTCCTCATAGGTCAATTCCCTCCCGTCAGGCAGGATCACCCGGCCACTCCCGGTATCGAGCGCCGTCACGTTGATCCCCGAAACCTCGGCCGCCGCCGCCTTCAATGTCTCGCGCGCCACGGCCCCGGCCACGCGCAGCTTTTCCCAGGCATCGGGCACGGTTGTCGATCCGCCGGTGATCTGCATGCCCAGGAATTTCATCGGCGCATCCATCACGTCGCGCAACGTCTCAGCCATGAACCCTTCGTCATAATACGCAAATGGCACCGCCTCGGCGCTTAGCGCGGTATTGTAATAGGCTCCGCTTGGCGGGCCTGGATCGACATTGACTTTCTCCAGATCGACATCCAGTTCTTCCGCGATCAATGCCGCCTGGACATGATACGCCCCCTGTCCCTTGTCACCGCGTGGCGTGATCAGCGTCACACCTTCACCGTTGATCAACACATAGGGCGTGAGCGCCGCCTCACCTTCGCCCAACCCGTCGAGCAGAGGGTTCTTCGCCGGGCGCTGGTACATGACATAACCGAACGCCACACCTCCCAAAACCGCCGCCGACCCGATCAGGAACGTGCGTCGCGCGATTTTTCCGATCTTGCCCATGATCACCCCTCCCTGACCCGCTCGCCCGCCGACTTCACCGCTTCGCGGATGCGCGGATAGGTGCCACAGCGGCACAGGTTGGACCGCATCGTCTCGTCGATCTCGGTATCGCTCGGGTTTCTGTTCTCGCTCAGCAAGGATGCCGCCAACATGATCTGCCCCGACTGGCAATAGCCACATTGCGCTACCTGATGCTCAATCCATGCCGACTGCACCGCCCGCAATACAGGCGATTCGTCTGCATCCGCCTCGATCGTCGTGACCTCGCCCCAGACGTCACCTGCAAAAACCTGACAGGATTTGACCGCCTCGCCGTCGATATGCACCGTGCAAGCCCCGCACTGCGCGATCCCGCAACCGTATTTCACGCCCTTGACCCCCAACTCATCCCTGAGCACCCACAAAAGCGGCATGTCCTCTTCGACATCCAGCTCATGAGCCACACCATTTACCTCGATCTGCATTACCACCTCCTGATCTGCGTTCGCTATCAATGTAGCCCCGATTAACGAAAATTAAACTCACAGACCGGGAGAACACGCACCAGACTTCATGAGCCCAACCATATTGGAATGACGCATTCACCGCGAAAACCGGCTTGCACAGGGTAACACGCAAGACTATCTAGATAAGTGAGCAGCGGGTATGGTGTAGTGGTAGCGCGCCGGCTTCCCAAGCCTGAAGTGCGGGTTCGATTCCCGCTACCCGCTCCAAGCACTCATTCATTGACTGAAATACTTCGACGAGCATTTCTTCGTCCGCCCTTTCTGGCGCATCGAAATCAGCCCGTTTCGCAGGATCGAAGCTCAGTCTTTGAGCCAGCTCCGTTTACTTCAAACCAACACCGGTGCGATCCCGTTTTGACCTTCATCAGCAGGTGAATTTCGTTTTCAAGCTTATTTACAAGTCAAGAAGGGACGCGCCAAATCGTTTCGCACTTAAACGATACCACCCGAAACAAAACGCTCGTTCGACCGAAGGGAGAGGCAGCGTACTTCGGCGCCGCTTTTACCTGAAACACAAGCGGACATGTAGCGAGCGTTATTCCCATTCCATCTCCTCATAGGCGGCCTGCGCGTTGCGACCTGCGAGGCTCTCGAACTGCTCGAGGTCGGACCATGCCGACTGGTCGATCTCCGGCGCCTCCATGATGCTGCCGCCCGCGTCCATCAACGTGCCGATCTCGGTGCGCAGGTTGACGAGATAATCATGGGTTTCGCGCCTCGCCGTGGCCAGATCGGTGGCCCGCCCATGACCTGGGACGACATGCGCCGGCTCGAACGCGGCCATTTCTTCAAAGACGGCAACCCAGCTGCGGGTGTTGCGTGCCGGCCCGTTGCCGAGCAAACGATCCACGTAAACGATATCGCCGGTGAAAATCACGTCGCGCTCCTCCAGCCAGACAAAACTGTCGCCGAGGGTGTGGGCCGGACCGCGATGCATGATCTCGAAGATCATCCCACCCAAGTCCAGCCTGTGATCGATCTCGAATGTCACGTCGGCAAAGCTGGGCGTAGTCCCTTCCAGCCCCTCCTCCAGGAACTGCGCCAGTGCGCTCATCTGTTCTGAGGCGCGATCACGCTGATCCGCGGCGGCCGCCTCCGAGGCGATCACGGTGGCGCCTTGTGCCTGCCAGTATCCATTGCCGAGCCAGCGATGATCCTGCCCCCCGGTGTTGATCACATAAACCACGGGCTTTTCGGTGACGCCGCGCACCACCTCATGCAACATTCCCGCACCATGCCATGAGCCGCCCGGATCAATCAGCACCGCCCCCTCGGACGTCACCACAAGGCCGAAGGTCGCATTATTGCCAAGATTATCCGAACTGCGCTGCTCTGTCTGGCCAACGATTGCCCAGACATTTCCTGTGACCGGCTGGACTTCAAGAACATCGCCAGAAGCCAGGCTGGGAACAGCCAAGAGCGTGGCGGTCAAAAGGCCCCTGATCATGCACCGAGCCACGCTTCGACCGCGCCCGTATCCGGCAGACCGCCCGCATGCACAAGCTTGCCATCGACGGAAACGCCCGGTGTCGACATGACACCCGCCATTGCGATCGACCTGGCATCAGTCACTTTCTCGATCTCCACATCGACCCCCAGTTTGTCTGCCGTTTCCTTGACCATCTTCGCAGCCGTTTCGCAGCGCTGGCAACCGGGTCCATAGACCTTGACGTTTTTCATCTGCGTGTCCTTTCAAAGGATGAAGTTGAAGAGAAAGCCGGTGGCGAGAATCCCCGCCGATACGACCGCGATGAAGATCGCGATCAAGCGATAGGTCAGCACCTGCTTGAGAATGATCATTTCGGGTAGACTGAGCGCGATCACCGACATCATGAAGGCCAGCGTCGTGCCGAGTGCCGCCCCCTTTCCCAGAAGCACCTCCACGATCGGGATGACCCCAGCCGCGTTGGTGTACATCGGCACGCCCACGGCCACTGCTGCCGGAACCGACCACCAAGCCTCGCCGCCCATGATCCGCAGCATCATCGCCTCGGGCACATAGCCATGAATCAACGCACCGATGGAGATACCGACGACGACCCAGATCCAGACTTTGCCGACAATCTCGCGCATCTGCTCCAAGCCGATTCTCAGGCGATCAGCAAAGGTGAGGCGCTCCTCGGGCAGGTCACCCACGGGGCCTGCATTCAACTCGCGCACCCAGTCCTGCAAGTAGCGCTCCAGCCCCAACTTGCCCAGCACGAAGCCCGCGACCGTGGCAATGGTGAAGCCGAAGACAAGGTAGATCGTGGCGATCTTCCATCCCACGAGGCCATAAAGCAGGCCCAGCCCCACTGGTCCCACCATCGGACCCGCGATCAGGAAGGCAAACGTCACCCCGAGCGGGATTCCCGCCGAGACGAAGCCAATGAACAAAGGCACTGACGAGCAGGAGCAGAACGGCGTTAGCACGCCGAGCGCAGCCGCCAGCGGATAGCCAGCGATCTCGCGCTTGCCGGCCAGGATCGCCCGGGTCTTCTCGGGACTGAACCAGCTGCGCAGCACGCCGGTCACAAAGACGATCGCGGCGAGCAACAGCAGAACCTTTGGCACGTCGTAAATGAAAAAGGCGATCGCCTCACCCGTGTGACTGTGGCGGTCAACCGGGAATAGTGTAGTCGCCCACTCCGAAAACGGGATCAACAGTGAATAAAGCGCATACCAGAGCAGAGCGGCCACAGGCAGCCCCGCATACCAGAGCCCGTCCGACACGCCGCGCGGCGTGGTGTCTTGTGTCTCAGAACTCACGCGAATTGCCTTTCGTCAGCATGTTCAACAGCCAGCACCGCCTGAACAACGGCTCGGTGTTCCGGAGCCAGGGCCGGGTTGCTGCGATAGCGCACCCATTGCGCGTCCCGCCGCCCGGTCACGAGGCCCGCCTCCTTTAGCACCTTCATGTGCCGCGACATCCGGCTCTGGCTGACCTCCAGTCGCTCCATCAATTCGCAGACACAATGCTCCTCCCCATCGCCGAGAATTGTCATCGCTTGCAGTCGCGTCGGCTCTGCAAGTGCCGATAGAATCGTGAGAATCATCGCGTGCTCCACTTCATATTGCCTTATGCGCATAAGCGGCTATGCAATTCCTTGATCCGCATCAAGTTGAAATTCACCTCAACCGAAGTCCAGCCGGTCGCAAATCACTGAGGGCCGGTTTTTCTAGGGCATCAGGTTTTGCAAAATGACCATACGACAAAAAGTGCAGATCAAACCGCGGGCGAAGCCTTGACTTCGACCTCTGCATCGTTGATTTGCGATACATGAATCGCCGTTCGACGAAACTGGAAGCGTTATGCCCGGATCGCAATCAATTGACATCAATTGACCATGCAACGCCCGCGCGTCCCGAGATTGACCGGATCGCCACCATCGCCAAGGCGCTGGCCCATCCAGCGCGCCTGAAGATCGTTGACTTCCTGCTCTCGCGCGAGGGCTGTATCGCGGGGGATATCGTGAACGAGGTCGGCCTCGCACAATCCACGGTGTCCGAACACCTGCGCATTCTAAAGGCGACGGGCCTCATCAACGGCACGATCGAGCATCCAAGGATCTGCTATTCCCTCAACGCTGACGCGCTGCAACCGCTGCGGGCGCTGCTTGACCAGATCACAGAACGATCGCCCCCGGTGGAAGCGGCCTGCATCGTACCTGACAACACAACCTCAACCGCCAGTTTGCAGGTGCCTGCAGCAAAGGAATGAGCCAGCATGTCCACGTTTGAACGTTTTCTTTCTGTCTGGGTAGCCTTGGCTATCGTCGCGGGCGTAGCCCTTGGCCAGGTCGCGCCGGGAATCGTAAACATTCTGGCCAGCCTCGAATACGGCTCGGTCAATTTCGTCGTGGGGGTCCTGATCTGGTTCATGGTCTTCCCGATGATGGTCGGGGTCGATTTCTCCAGCCTCGCGCGCATCCATGAACGGCCCAAGGGCCTCGTTATCACCTTGGTCGTGAACTGGCTGATCAAACCCTTCACGATGGCGGCGCTGGGTTTGCTGTTCTTCGAGGTGATATTCGCGCCGTTCATCGAACCGGGCACTGCGGGTCAGTATATCGCGGGCATGATCCTGCTGGGAGCCGCCCCTTGCACAGCGATGGTCTTCGTGTGGTCACACCTGACCCGGGGCGACCCAAATTATACGCTGGTGCAAGTGTCGCTCAATGATGTCATCATGATCTTCGCCTTCGCACCGCTTGTGGCGCTACTGCTCGGGGTAACCGACATCACCGTGCCATGGGCGACACTGATCCTGTCCGTGATTCTCTACGTCGTCATTCCGCTGAGCGCCGGAATCGTCACCCGGATGCGGCTGACACGTGGTGCACACAATGATGCAGAGGCTGCGGCCGCAGTCGAACGCTTTACCGGGCAGATCAAGCCGCTCTCGGTAATCGGCCTGTTGGCGACGGTGGTACTGCTCTTCGGCTTTCAGGGCGAGGTGATCCTGAACCAACCGCTGGTGATCTTGATGATTGCGATCCCCCTCCTGATTCAGTCCTACGGCATTTTCGCGATTGCTTATTGGGCAGCCAAGGCATGGCGCGTACCACACAAGGTCGCTGCGCCCTGCGCGATGATCGGTACGTCCAACTTCTTCGAACTCGCGGTCGCAGTGGCGATCGGGCTTTTCGGCCTCTCTTCCATCGCCGCGCTTGTGACGGTCGTCGGTGTGCTTGTCGAGGTGCCGGTGATGCTTTCACTTGTCTGGTTCGCAAACCGCACCCGGCACTGGTTTCCAAACGAGGAAACACCCGTTCGCGGCCGCCTGGCGACAAGACAGACGTAATTGTTCGCCCCACGCCGGGGGGCCCGACCCGCCCCTGCCCGGCGGCCACGCCGCACCGCCTGAACTCCGCCGCAATTCGTCTACAATTGGCCTAAACCTGCGCCAATTGTTGCCGCAACCGCATTGTATCCGTCCGGGAAACAGCAGGATGCGCGTGAAATGCCCACAACCTTCAACTGGATCCATCTCGGTCTGTCTTCCACGAATATCGACCCGGTCGAAGGCAGCGCCCTGTCCGAGGATGCGGACCTCCTTGTCGGCGCGTCCTTCGGCACGGCGGGCGATCCGCTCTACGAGCACGTCACCCGAGCCCAGATGATCGATAATGGCGGCTCTTCGACCGCGCTCGACACAAACAACAACGCCTCGAACGACCAGTTCATCACCGATATTGGCAACGGCCCCGAAACTTTCACCTATGACGGGGTCGGGGTCTACGGGGCGACGCTCACCTATACCGACGGCACTTCGGCCAATTTCACCGCGATCGTTGCACAGGACACGCAGGGCCACCTCTTTCTTGCACCGCCGCTCTCGTCCAACGCCGATGTCGCCACCCTGACCGCCCGCCCGATCGAATCGATCACACTGAACAGCATGATTGCCGATAACGGCAACCTTGGCACTGACCGACAGGATATCAGCTTCGACGACGGGATTGTGCAGGGCACCGGTGGCGATGACCTGATCGACACGGACTATATCGAACCCGTCGAATCCGGCTCCGACCGGGTCGACAACAACGACGCCCCCGGCGGCGGCAATGCCGATGTGATCGAGGCCGGTGCAGGCAGCGACACGGTCTTTGCCGGGCAAGGCGAAGACACGGTGTTCGGCGGCACCGGCGACGATCTAATCGACGGCGAGGCGGGCGACGACCTGCTTTATGGCGAGGATGGCAATGACACG
>NZ_JAWLDS010000097.1:0-11020 GCF_041686535.1 Aquicoccus sp.
GCAGATGAAGCCGCTGGGCCTTTCCATCGACTGGAGCCGCGAGTTCGCCACCTGCGACCCGGAATATTACGGCCAGCAGCAGGCGCTGTTCCTCGATTTTCTCGACAAGGGGCTGGTGTATCGCAAGGAGGCGGTGGTCAACTGGGATCCGGTGGACATGACCGTTCTGGCCAATGAACAGGTGATCGACGGCAAGGGCTGGCGCTCGGGCGCGGATGTCGAGCGGCGCGAGTTGACGCAATGGTTCTTCAAGATCAGCGATTTCTCGGGCGAGTTGCTGGATGCGCTGGAGGGGCTTGAGAACTGGCCCGCCAAGGTGCGGGTGATGCAGGAGAACTGGATCGGCAAGTCGCGCGGGTTGCAGTTTTCGTTCGAGCGCGTGGATGGCGGCGAGATCGAAGTTTACACGACCCGGCCCGACACGTTGATGGGGGCGTCTTTCATAGGGATCTCGCCCGATCACCCGCTGGCCCGCGAGTTGGAGGCCAAGGACGAGGGCGTGGCCCGCGCTGTGGCCGGGATGCGCAAGGGCGGCACCACGGAAGAAGCCATCGAGAAGGCCGAGAAGCTGGGCCATGACACGGGGCTCAAGGTGCGTCACCCGCTCGACCCCGATTGGGAATTGCCGGTCTGGATCGCCAATTTCATCCTGATGGATTACGGAACCGGCGCGATTTTCGGCGTGCCCGCGCATGACCAGCGCGACCTCGATTTCTGTCGCAAGTATGACCTGCCGGTGATCGACACGTTCTTTGCGCTGGACGATCCGAAGCCGGTTGAGAACGAGGCGTTCGTGCCGCCCAAGAGCGAGAAGGTGAAATGGGTCGATCATTTCACCGGGATCGACGTGGCGACGGGGCAGGAGGCGATCGACGCGACGATTGATTTCGCCGAGGCGCACGGCTGGGGCAAGGGTGTCACCCAGTATCGGCTGCGCGACTGGGGGCTTTCGCGGCAGCGTTACTGGGGCTGTCCGATCCCGGTGGTGCATTGCGACGCCTGCGGCGTGGTGCCCGAGAAGAAAGAGAACCTGCCCATCCGCCTGCCCGATGACGTGTCGTTCGACGTGCCGGGCAACCCGCTCGACCGGCACCCGACATGGCGCGATTGCGCCTGCCCCGCCTGTGGCAAGCCCGCGCGGCGCGAAACCGACACGATGGACACGTTCGTTGATTCGTCGTGGTATTTCGCGCGCTTTACCGCGCCGCGTGCCGAAACGCCCACGGTGATGGAAGAGGCCGAATACTGGATGAACGTCGACCAGTATATCGGCGGGATCGAACACGCGATCCTGCACCTGCTTTACAGCCGCTTCTTTGCACGGGCGATGCATATCTGTGGCCACCTGCCCGAGAAGTCGAAAGAACCGTTCGATGCGCTCTTCACGCAAGGGATGGTGACCCATGCGATCTATCAGACGCGCGATGCCAATGGGCGGCCGATCTATCATTACCCCGAGGAGGTCGAGTTGCGCGACGGCAAGGCATTCCTCGAGGACGGGCGCGAGGTCGAGATCGTGCCGTCGGCCAAGATGTCGAAATCCAAGATGAACGTGGTCGATCCGATCAACATCATCTCGAGTTTCGGGGCCGATACCGCGCGCTGGTTCGTGTTGTCGGACAGCCCGCCGGAGCGTGACGTGGAATGGACCGCATCAGGGGCCGAGGCAGCGTTCAAGCACCTGAGCCGGGTCTGGCGGATCGCGGCAGAAGCGGCCGGGTCGGACGCGCCCGGGTCGGACGCGGACGAGGCGCTTGCGCGCGAGATGCACAAGGCGATCCATGACGTGACCATGGGTATCGAAAGCTTTGGCTTCAACGCGGCAATCGCGCGGCTTTACGCCTTTACCAACGCGATCCAGAAATCGCAGGCGGGCGCCGAGGCGAAACGCGGGGCCCTCCGGGTTCTGGCGCAGTTGATGAGCCCGATGACGCCGCACCTGTCGGAAGGCGTCTGGGAGATGCTGGGCGGTGAGGGGCTGGTGATCAACGCGCCCTGGCCCCGGGCGGACGAGGCGATGCTGGTCGAGGAGAGCGTGACGATGCCGATCCAGATCAACGGCAAGCGCCGTGCGGAAATCAGTGTAGCCAAGGACATGGACAAGGCAGAGGTTGAAAAGCTGGCACTGGCGACGGATGCTGTGCAAAGGGCGCTCGATGGGGGCAGCCCGAAAAAGGTGATCGTCGTGCCGGGGCGGATCGTGAATGTGGTGGTCTGACAGAAGAGCGTTTCTTGCGGGCGCGCTGGCGCTTGGCGGGTGCGGGTTCACGCCGGCCTATGGGCCGGGCGGCACGGCGGGGCGGTTGCAGGGACGGGTCCTGATCGACGCGCCGCAGGACCGGAACGGCTATCTGCTGGTGCGCCATCTCGAGGACCGTCTGGGCCGGGCGGCGGCGCCACGCTATGGGCTGTCGCTGGCACTCGATATCGAGCGCGACCGGATGGCGGTTGCGGCCGACAACATCACGACACGGTTCAACCTGATCGGGCGCGTGCGATATATGCTGAGCGACATGGAGGACGACCGGGAACTGGCATCGGGCAACGTCGAATCGTTCACCGGCTATTCCGCCACCGGATCGACCGCCGCCACCCAGACGGCCGAGGCCGATGCACATGAGCGGTTGATGACGATCCTGGGCGACCAGATCGTCACGCGGCTGATGGCGGCGTCGGGGGATTTGCCGGAATGAAACTGTCGGGGCGGCAGGCGGCGGGCTATTTCGCGCGGCCCGAGCCGGGGCGCACCGGATTGTTGATCTTCGGCGCGGATGCAATGCGCGTGGCGCTGCGGCGGCAGGAGGTGATTGCCGCGCTCATCGGTCCGGGTGGGGACGAGGAAATGCGGCTTACGCGTATGCAGGGGGCCGAGCTGCGCAAGGACCCGGCGATGCTTCTCGATGCGATCAAGGCGCAGGGTTTCTTTCCGGGGCCGCGTGTGGCCTTTGTCGAGGATGCGACCGACGGGCTCTCGGACGTGATCGCGGCGGGCCTGAGCGAATGGCGCGAGGGCGACGCGCAGGTGATCGTGACGGCGGGGGCGCTCAATGCCCGCTCGAAGCTTCGCAAGCTTTTCGAAGGGCACAAGAATGCCTATGCGGTGGGGCTTTATGACGACCCGCCGGGGCGTGACGAGATCGAGGCGGAACTGGCCCGTGCCGGGATGGGTGAGGTCACGCCCGACGCTATGGGCGCGCTGACCGCGCTGGCGCGCGAGCTGGGGCCGGGGGATTTCCGCCAGACCATCGAGAAACTGGCGCTTTACCGGCTGGGCGAGCCCGGGGCGGTGGGCGTCGAGGATGTGGCCGCCTGTGCGCCGCTGTCGGTCGAGGCGGGGGTGGATGACGTGCTCAACCTTGTGGCCGAGGGGCAGATGGGCGAGATCGGCCCGGTGATGCAGCGGCTGACTGCGCAGGGGGTGGCGCCGGTAACGCTCAGTATCGGGGCGATGCGGCATTTCAAGGCGCTTTACACGGCGGCGAGCGACCCGGGCGGCGCGGCACAGGGCATCGCGCGGATGCGCCCGCCGATCTTTGGCCCGCGCCGCGACCGGATGCTGCGGCAGGCGCAGGGCTGGGGGGCGGGCAAGCTCGAAACCGCGCTGGGGCTGATCACCGATACCGACCTCACATTGCGCAGCGCCGGACAGCGCGCCCCCGCCATGGCGCTCGTCGAGCGGTGTTTCCTGCGACTGGCGGGACTGGCCAGGGCGCGGCGTTGAGGTGAAGCTGGACAGGCGCGCGGGGGCAGGGCAGGTGGTTGAGATCAAGGATATCAGGGATCAACAGAGCCTTGAAGAGTGGCTTAAAGACCAGCCGCGTCAAGTCTCGGCTTGGATCGCATCGCGCGCGGTCGCTGCCGGTTTGGTGGGATGCGGTGCTGACTGTAGATTGGGAGGGTAAAGCTGATACGACAGCGTTGCCATTCTTGCGCAGCGTTTTGATATTGTCGGTTGCGGCTAAAATGCCAACCGAGGATTTACAGGTGGCCAGGGGCGCCGCCTCCCCTGCCATTGGCGCCATCATCCAAACCGTCTCTGAAGCTATTGCCGCCGCCTCTACCGGAGCAATCACCGACGCCGCTGCTTGGAACGCAGTGCGCGCAGATGCGGAAGAGGCGGCGGGCGGGACGTTACCCAATGCTTCACCGCTCTGGCCCAACGGGGTGAACCCGTCTGCGGAGCAATGGGCGGCGATCAAGTGGCAGGTGGCCAATTCTGAAGGCGCCGCAGACTGGCAATTCTGGATCGACTGGTACGACGCGCTTCTTGCAGGTCGAACGATGCTCTCTGACCCTGCTCGCACATGGGAGATGTTGGAAAGGGTTGCCCTTATCGATCCCGAGACATGGGACAAGGGGCCAGAAGTGGCGAACCCCCTGATCCGCGAGATCTGGGAGCTTTACCGGCTTCGGGTCGAGGTCGCGCAATTGCAGGCTGAGAAGGCGGCGCTGTTGGGTGGGCGTGGGTCAGAAGCGCAGAGGGGGCATAACCATCCCCCCAAGGGGTTGGTCGATGAACAGCCCGAGATCGCCCAGCAGATCACCATTGTTTGGGACGGGCTGGACGAGGCGCAGGGTGAGTTGGAGAAAGAAGAACCCGACAAGGGTCGGTTGCTGCGTATCGGCAAGGGGTTGCTGGCCGCACTCATGAAGATTGGCGCGTATTGCGGAAAAGTCGGGGATAGAGTGATCATGTCCGCCGCTACAGCGTCAGGCCCGTTCATCCTTGATCATTTTGCGAATGACGGTCGTCTTTTTCAGTTTGCCAAGGATTTGATCGGTTTCGCATCTGGCGGATAGGCAACCCGCCCGGGTCGCTTGCGGCCCGGGCAGCGCCCGACCCGCCCCATGGGCGGGCGCTTCGCACCCACCCCGGGCCGGGCGCTGCCCTCTCGTTGGGCTCTTTCCCCGCATGACGTTCCGTCGTGCTGGCGGAATGCGTACAAGCGGGGCACTCTCGCGCGGGAAAACAGAGGAGGGACGGACCATGTATGAAGTGATCGGGAACACACAGAGCCGGGCCTTCCGGGTGATGTGGCTTCTGGAGGAGCTGGGGCAGGAATACACCCACACGCCCGACAAGCCGCGCAGCGGGCGGGCGGCGGAACTCAACCCGTCGGGCAAGATCCCGGTGTTTTGCGATGGCGACGCGGTGTTGACCGATTCGACCGCGATCATGACCTATATTGCCGACAAGCATCAGGCGTTGACCCATCCCTGTGGCACGGTGGAGCGGGCGAAGCAGGACGCGCTGACCCATCAGATCCTGGACGAGATCGACGGGGTGCTGTGGGTGGCGGCGCGGCACAGCATGATCCTGCCCGAAGAGCGGCGCGTGCCCGAGGTCAAGGACAGCCTGCGCTGGGAGTTCGAGCGCAACGCCGCCCACATCGCCGAGCGCCTGGAAGGCCCGTTCCTGATGGGCGACAAGATGACCGTGCCGGACATCATCCTGACCCATTGCCTGAACTGGGCGTTTGCATCGAAATTCACCCACGATCAGGAGAAACTTCTGGCCTATGCCAAGGCGATGCGCGGGCGTGATGCGTTCAAGGCGGCGGTCGGGAAATAGCGGGCCATCCGGGGCCCGGAGGGGAGCGACATGATTCTGGGTCACATCGGGGTGCGCAAGGGGTCCAAGGGCGTGCCGGGCAAGAATTTCAAGCCGCTGTGTGGCAAGCCCCTGATTGACTGGTCGCTTGAGCCGCTCTTGGCCAATCCCCGCGTGGGGGCGGTGGTGGTATCGACCGATGATCCGGTGATCCGCGATCATGCGCTGGGCATGGGCACGCTCGATATCGGGTTGCGCCCGGACGACCTGGCCACCGACAGCGCGCCGAAATGGGGGGTCTGGCAACATGCTTTGGAGGCGGCCGAGGCCGCGCTGGGCCGAGCGGTGACGGCATTTCTCGATCTCGACGCGACGCTGCCCCTGCGCTTGCCCGAGGATATCGACGGGGCGCTTGACCTTTACGAGGCCGAGCGGCCGGACATGGTTATGTCGGTCTGCGAGGCGCGCAAGAACCCCTATTTCAACCTTGTCGAACCGGATGAAAGCGGCGCGCTGCATGTCTCCAAGCCGCTGCCCGGCGGGGTCTGGGCGCGGCAGGCGGCGCCGACGGTTTACGAGCATGTGGGCGTGGTTTACGTGCTGGCGCCCGATTACCTGCGCCGGGCCAGGTCGATCTATGACGGGCGGGTGATCCCCTATGTGGTGCCCGCCGAACGCTCGGTCGATATCGACAATCCGTTCGATTTCCGGTTGGTCGAACTCCTGATGCGCGAACGGCTGGCATCGGGCGACGCGATCAACCCGATACCCCCCATCCCGCCAGCGTCCTGAGGGTCTTGTCGACAGCGCCCGCGTGATCGGCCAGGAAGGCGTCGATTCTTTCTTTCGTGGGCAGCGCGTCAGACAGGACCGCCCCGGGCAATTCCCGCGCCGTGACCTGCCGTGCGACGCCGGCCGTGATGGCCTCGGTCGCGGGATATTCGATGGTCCAGGTTTCCGGCCCCACGATCACCGGCTTGCCCAGCGCCAGTGGCTCGATGATGTTATGCGAGCCGCGCGGATGAAAGCCGCCGCCGGTCACCGAAAGGTCGCCCATGGCGAGATAGAAATACATCTCGCCCAGGGAATCGCCCAGCAGCACGTCGATCCGCGGCGTTTCGGTGAGTGTCAGCGCATCGTCGAGGATCGCGGAACGGCGGGCAAGGCGAAGCCCCGCCTCGGCGAGCTTTCGGGCCACCGCGTCGAACCGTTCGGGCGCGCGCGGGACAAACACGAAAAATGCCTTGTCAGAGACGGATTTTACCGTTTCGACAAAGAGCTCCTCCTCGCCCTCGATGACCGAAGCCAGCGTGATCACCCGCCGGTCGCCCGCCAGCGCCGCGCGGGCCGCGCGGGCCGCGCGCAGCTGTTCGGGTGGGATCGGTTGTTCAAAGCGCATCTCGCCTGTCACGGCGACGTTTTGCTGCCCGAGAGCGCGGAACCGTTCGGCCTGAAGTTCCGATTTCACCATCACGCCCGCAAAGCCCGGCACCAGCAGCGCCGGCGAGAGGAACTTCTTGCGATCGCGCTCGAAGCTGCGGACCGGGTACTGCCCGTTGCACAGGTAAAGCGGCACGTTCGCGCGGCGGCTCGCGGTGATCATGCCGGGCCAGAACTCGACCTCCATCACCAGGCCGAATTTCGGCCGGAAGGCGTGAAAGAAGCGTCTGAAGGCGAGGCCGTAGTCGAACGGCACGTAAACCGCCGAGAGGCGTTCCGCCGCGATCTCGGCGGCAAAGACCTTTTCCGCTTCGCGCAGGCCCGCGGGGGTGAAATGGGTGGTCACCACATGTTCGCCCTGCTCCAGAAACGCGCGGATCAGCGGCACCGCCGAGCGCAACTCGCCGAGCGAGACCGCATGGACCCAGACATGCGGAATGCCGCGCCTTGCGTGGCGCCCGAACCGTTGCTCCAGCCGCTGGACATAGAGCGGATCGCGCCGCCCGCGTCGCCAGAGATAGGCCAGCATCACCGGCATGAGCAAGACCCAGCCCAGGCGCCAGAGCACGAGAAAGGCGCGAAGCCTGAGCGGTTTGGTCCAGGGTGAAATGGGCAAGGGCAGAGCCTGTTCAGACGAGATCGACCAGCTTTTGGCACAAAGCGTCGAGCCGGTCCATATTGGCGGCGACCAGGGCCTCGGCGCGCCCGGCCATGGCGGCGCGGTCCGGGTCGGTCACGGCCTTGGCCAACGTGTCGGGCGTGTCGACCAACTGCGCGGCTTGCGCGTCCGCAAGCGCGGCGTAATCAGCGGCGAAATTTGCAAGGCGCGGCCCGTGCAGGATGGCCGTGCCCAGGGCGGCGGCCTCCCACGGATTATGCCCCTCGACAGCGCCCATGCTGCCACCGATGAAGGCCACCGGCGCCGACCGGTAAAACAGCCCCATCTCGCCCAGCGTATCGGCGAGGTAAACCTGCGTGTCGGATGTTATGGCCTCCCCCGCGCTGCGCCGGGCCAGCTTCAAACCCCGCGTGCGAATGGCCGCTGCCACGTCCTCGCCGCGGCCAGGCAGGCGCGGGGCGAGGATCAGGAGCGTTTCCGCCGCACGCGCCAGAAGCCGCTCCTGCGCAGCGAGAACGAGTTCCTCGTCCGGGGCATGGGTGGACGCGGCGAGCCAGAGCGGGCGACCACCGATACCGGCCTCCAACAGTGCCCTTTGGGCCGGATCATCGGCCAGTGGTGGCGCGATCGACTTGAGCGAACCGTCGCAACGCACCATCGGGGTACCCAGCGTCGCGAGGTTGGCCGCGCTTCGCGCGTCCTGCGCCGAGACCAGCGCGAAGCGCGGCAGGATATCGCGATAGATCGCGCCCACCTGCTGTCGCCGGGCCCGCGCCGCATCGTTCATCCTTGCATTGACCAGCGCCAACGGTATCCCCGCCCTGTCGGCGCGAAACACCAGCCCCGGCCAAAGCTCCTGCTCGGCCCAGATCGAGAGATCGGGCCGCCAGTGATCGAGAAACCGCCGGGCCGGGCCGGGCGCATCGAGCGGGGCGAATTGGTGCAGCGTGCGGGGCGGCATGTTCCGTGCCAATGCCCGGGCCGAGCCGAGCGTGTTCGAGGTCACCAGGAACTGCAAATCGGGTTCAAGATTGGCCATGCGCGCAATCAGCCCGCGCAGGGCCAGCACCTCTCCCAGCCCCACCGCGTGAAGCCAGACAAGCCGCCCCCCGGGTCGCGGGGCCGACGCGTGGCCCAGCTTCTCGCGCCAGCGCCCCTCGTCTTCCTTGCCACGCCTGAGCCGCCGCCTGAGCAAGAGCGGCAAGACCGGCTGAAGCGCCCATGTGAGTGCCAGCCAGCCGCGCAGGGCAGGTCGGGGCGGGTGCGCCTCAACCAAGCCAAGGCCCTTTCATCTTGCCCGAAATACTCTGGGGGTTTGGGGGCAAAGCCCCCAAGGCCTGCGTGGCCCGAACGCAAGGCAAGCTGCGCGCGCCAGCGCCCCTTTTGGCAAGGGCGCGAGGTTCAGCCATGATCGTGGAATTCCTTTTGCAGGCCGCGGGCCCAGAATGCAGGATCGTTCAGCACCTCGGCAAAACGCGCTGCCGCGCTGCCTTCGCCGAATTCAGGATCGCGCGGGTGGCGCGTGCCCCAGTCCTGCGCCAGGAAGCGCAGGATGGTGGCACTGTCCTCGGCCGCGCAGGAAGTGATCGAGGCCCCGTTGGCGCGGTTCTTCTGACGCGTGCCGATATCGAGCGAGGGGATGCCGAGGAAGGGCGCCTCGCGCACCCCGGCGCTGGAATTGCCGACGATGCAGGCGGCGTGTTTCATGGCCTCGGAGAAATGCGAAAACCGCATCGACGGGATGGTGCGGAACCGCTTGGGCGGAAGTCGCCTGATGACCGCGAGGATGTCTTCGGAGCCGGGGTCGTTATTGGGCAGGATGACGACGAAATTCCGCCCGCTGGCCTCCAGTGCAGCGAAAAACGCCTGTGCCTGTGCGCCCATCGTCTCGGATTCCGAGGTGACGGGATGGAACGTGGCGATGCCGAACGCGTCGAACGGGATCTCGTACCGGGCCTTCACCTCGTCGATGCTCACGCCCGAGGGCCGCGAATGGAAATCGAGCTCGGGGGAGCCGATGACGTGGATCGCCTCGCGAGGCTCGCCCAGCGCCATCACCCGCCGGGCGGCGGCTTGCGAACTGACGAAATGGCAATAGGCGAGCTTGGTGTTGCAGTGGCGGAAAAGCTCGTCGATCGTGCCCGAGACCTCGCCGCCCTCGATATGGGCGCAGCGGATGTAATTGGTGGCGCAGACCAGCGCACAGGCCAGCGCCTCGACCCGGTCGCCATGCACGATCACCAGGTCGGGCCGGTGCTCGGCCACGAAATCGGAAAAGCCCAGCACGGTCTTGGCCAGTACCATGTCCTGTGGATCGCCGATGCGCTGGTTGAGGTATTCATGCACGGTCACGCCCGGGGTGCGGTGGACCTCGATCTTGGTCAGGCCATAGCGGTCGAGCATGTGCATGCCGGTGACGAAGATTCCGACCTCGTGGCCCGCGTCGCGCGCGGCCAGCGCCAGCGGCTCGATCTTGCCGAAATCGGCGCGGGTGCCGGTGACGAAGAGAAGGCGTTTGGTCATGGCTTTCCCGGTGTTGCGAAGTGGGGGATGGTATGGACAGAATGGGCATGGATGTCTAGGTATTCACGGATCCCGACGTGAAAGGCGCCCCCATGGCAGAAGACCGGATCGTGCTCTGCATGAAGTGGGGAACGCTTTTCCCGCCCGATTACGTCAACGTGCTTTACAATGCCTGCCGGGGGGCGATTTCGGGGCCCTTTCGCTTTGTCTGCCTGACCGACGACGCGGACGGGTTTCAGGACGGTATCGAGGCATTCCCGATCCCCGATATCGGCTTGGCGCCGGGCGAATGGTATACCAAGGGTGTCTGGCCCAAGCTCGCGCTTTACGTGGCCGATCTGCACGGGCTGCGGGGGCGTTGCCTGTTTGTCGATCTCGACATGGTGGTGTTGCGCGGGCTTGACGAGATGTTCGAGCATCCGGGCGCCTTTACCGGCATCGACGTCGGCGCGGGTTGGCGACCGGGGCGCGAAGGCACGCGCCCGCCCGAGCTGGGCACCGGGGTGTTCGCCTTTGATGTTGGGAGCCAGCCACAGATCCTGGCGGCGTTTCAGGCCGACAAGGCGGGCGTGATGGCGCGGTTTCGCAACGAGCAGGATTTCGTGGGTGCCCATGCCGAGGGGCTTGGGTTCTGGCCGTCGGGGTGGGTGATCAGTTTCAAGCGCTGGCTGCGCCAACCCATCGGGCTCGATCTTGTACGACCGCCCAAAGAGCCGCCGGACACGGCGAAGATCATCGCCTTTCATGGCGATCCGCGCCCTATCGCGCTGGTGCCTGAGCGGGCGGGGTTCTGGGACAGGTTCCCGCATATGGGGCATGGGCAGGTGGGCTGGGTTCGCGATTACTGGCTCGAACATGGTGGGCGGATGCCGCCGTTCGGAACGCCC
>NZ_JAWLDS010000098.1:0-10998 GCF_041686535.1 Aquicoccus sp.
GAGCGGGTGTTCCCAGCCATAGTTGAGGCCAAAGACCGCGCCCATCTCGCGTTGCATCTCGTAGGCGGGGCGGGTGCGCACCGGGCGCCCGGCGCTGCGCTCTTCGTTCGGGAAGTGGATGGCGAAGCGGTGGGCATACTGGTCGGCAACACGAGCACGGGTGAAATCCTTGCCCGCCCATGCGCCGAACCGCGCCACGTCCCATGCGAACATGTCGAGCCCGGTTTCGCCCGTCGTGATCCATTCAGCCGCCAGCTTGCCCATGCCGCCGGATTGCGAGAATCCGGGGATGATGCCGCAGCAGGCGAAATAGCCCGGGCGTTCGGGCACCGGGCCGAAAAGCACGTTGGCGTCGGGCGACCAGATCATCGGTCCGTTGATCACCCGCTTGATGCCCGCCTGCCCCACGGCGGGCACCCGGTCGATCGCGCGCAGCATGTTCTCCTCGATCCGGTCGAGATCGTCGGCGAACAGTTCGTGCCCGAAATCGGGCGGCGTGCCGTCCTCGGCCCAGAAGCGCATGTCGCGCTCATAGGCGCCGACGAGAAGCCCCTGACCCTCTTGCCGGAGGTAGTATTCGCCGTCACGATCCGCGACCGAGGGCAGACGGCGGGTCATCGCGGCGATCTGGGGGATGGTTTCGGTCACGAAATACTGGTGCTCGGTGGGTTGCAGCGGCAGCGTGATCCCGGCCATGGCGGCCACTTCGCGCGCCCAGAGGCCGGCGGCGTTGATTACCCATGGCGTGCGGATATCGCCCTTTTCGGTGCGCACGATCCATGTGCCATCGGGTTGCGCCGCGGTTGCCGTGACCGGGGTGAAGCGCATGATCTCGCCCCCCCCCGCGCGCGCGCCCAAGGCATAGGCGTTGGTGACGCCCGACGGGTCGACATTGCCGCCATCAGGTTCATACATGATGCAGCGGATGCCATCGAAATCGACCAGCGGGTGCAGGCGTTCGGCCTCGTCCCGGGTGATCTCGTGATAGTTCATGCCGTAGAGTTTCGCCTTGGCCGCCTGCAGCCGAAGCTGATGTTCGCGCGCCTCGGTCTGGGCGAGGTAGAGCGAGCCGGGCTGGAAGATGCCGCAGGACTGCCCGGTCTCGGCCTCGAGATCCTTGTAGAGCTGCATCGTGTAATGCTGAATGCGGCTTATGTTGGTGTTGTCGTGCAACCCGTGGATATTGGCGGCAGCGTGCCAGGTGGAGCCCGATGTCAACTCGTCGCGTTCGATCAGAACGACGTCGCGCCAGCCCGCCCTGGTCAGGTGGTAAAGGATCGAACAGCCGATCACGCCGCCGCCGATCACGACGGCCTGTGCATGGGTGCGCATGGGTGCTCCTTGCTCTTGTCCCGGGTGCGGACCGTGTTGTGGCCCGCCTTGCTTCGGGCCAGATTGGCGCAGGGTGTGGGGCTCGGATTGCCCGAATGCGACCTGCTTCGTCGCTGAGTGACATGCCGGGCGCTGCCGGGACCGGTCAGGGTGGCGACAAGACGGGAACAGAGAGGAACAGACCCATGAAAACCAGTGCGCGCGTGGTCGTGATCGGCGGCGGTGTCGTCGGATGTTCGGTGCTTTACCACCTGACCAAGCTGGGCTGGTCGGACGTGATGCTGGTCGAGCGCAGTGACCTCACGTCCGGCTCCACGTGGCACGCGGCGGGCGGGTTTCACACGCTCAACGGGGACACCAACATGGCCGCGCTTCAGGGCTACACGATCCGGCTTTACAAGGAGCTGGAAGAGATCACCGGGCTCTCTTGCGGGTTGCACCATGTCGGCGGCGTGACGCTTGCGGACAATCGCGACCGGATGGACATGCTCCTGGCCGAGCGGGCCAAGCATCGCTACATGGGGCTGGAAACCGAGATCGTGGGGCCCGACGAGATCCGCAAGATCGCGCCGGTGACGAATACCGAGGGCGTGATCGGGGCGCTTTACGACCCGCTTGACGGACATCTCGACCCCAGCGGCACGACCCATGCCTATGCCAAGGCCGCAAGGATGGGCGGGGCCACGATCGAGACGCATTGCATGGTGAAGGAAACCAACCAGCGCATGGACGGGAGCTGGGATGTGGTGACCGACAAGGGCACGGTCCATGCCGAGCACCTGGTCAATGCCGCCGGGCTCTGGGCGCGCGAGGTGGGGGCGATGGCGGGGGTTTATTTCCCGCTGCACCCGATGGAACATCAGTATATCGTCACCGAGGAAGTGCCCGAGATCGCCGAGATCATCGACGCGGGCGGTGAGCATCCGCACGTGATGGACCCGGCCGGGGAAAGCTACTTGCGCCAGGAAGGGCGCGGGCTTTGTATCGGATTTTACGAGCAGCCCTGCCGGCCATGGGCGGTGGACGGCACGCCGTGGCAGTTCGGGCATGAGTTGTTGCCCGACGATTTCGACAAGATCGAGGACAGCATCGCCTTTGCCTATCGCCGCTTTCCGGCGCTGGAGCGGGCGGGTGTGAAATCGGTGATCCACGGGCCGTTTACCTTCGCCCCCGATGGCAACCCGCTGGTGGGGCCGGTGCCGGGGATGCGCAATTACTGGTCAGCCTGCGCGGTGATGGCGGGGTTCAGCCAGGGCGGCGGCGTGGGCCTCATGCTGGCGCAATGGATGATCGACGGCGAATGCGAGCGCGATACCTTCGCGATGGATTGCGCGCGCTACGGCGACTGGATCACGCCGGGATACACGCGCCCCAAGGTGGTCGAGAATTACCAGAAACGCTTTTCCGTGGCCTACCCCAACGAGGAACTGCCCGCCGCGCGCCCCTGCCGGCAGACGCCGATGTATGACATTTTCGACGGCATGGGCGCGGTCTGGGGCGTGCAATACGGGCTCGAGGTGCCCAACTATTTCGCCGAAGGTGACGAGCCGCGATATGAGACCCCGTCTTTCCGCCGCTCCAACGCCTGGGACGCCACCGCGCGCGAAGTTCGGGCCGTGCGCGAGGCCGTGGGCATCAACGAGGTGCACAATTTCGGCAAATACCTGGTGACCGGTTCGAGCGCGCGCGCCTGGCTCGACCGGATCATGGCGGGGCGGATCCCGAAACCGGGGCGGATCTCGCTCACCCCGATGCTGTCGCCCAAGGGGCGGCTCATCGGCGATTTTACCGTGTCCTGCCTCAGCGACGCGGCGTTCCAGCTCACCGCCTCCTACGGAAGCCAAGCCTATCACATGCGCTGGTTCGAACAGAACGAGGCCGAGGGCGTGCAGGTCGAGAACATTTCCGACCGGCTCAACGGGTTCCAGATCGCGGGGCCGAATGCGCGCGAGGTGCTGCAATCGCTAGTCAGCGAGGATGTGTCCGACATGCGCTTCATGGATCTGCGGCACATGACGTTGGGGATGGTCGATTGCCTTGTTCAGCGGGTGAGCTACACCGGCGACCTGGGCTTCGAGATTTATTGCGACCCGATGGCGCAGCGCAGCCTTTGGGCGACGCTGTGGGAGGCGGGCCAGCCGCTGGGCATGAAACCCTTTGGCATGCGTGCAATGATGAGCCTGCGCCTCGACAAGTTCTTCGGCGCCTGGCTGCGCGAGTTCTCGCCCGATTACACGCCAGGTGAGACCGGGCTGGACCGATTTATCCAATGGTCGAAACCGGTTGATTTCATCGGCAAAGAGGCGGCGGAGGCCGAGCGCGCGGCGGGATCGGAACGCAAGCTCGTGGCCTTCGAGGTCGAGGCCGGGGACGCGGACGTGAACGCCTATGAGCCGATCTGGATCGAAGGCGCGGTCAAGGGGTTCTGCACGTCGGGGGGCTATTCGCACCATGCGGGCAAGTCGGTCGCGCTGGGTCTGATCCCGCGCGAGGTGGCGGCGGATGGCCTCGAAGCCGAAATCGAGATCCTGGGCGAGATGCGCAAGGCGCGGCTGATCGAGACGCCGCTTTTCGATGCCGATGGCGCGCGGATGCGGGGCTGAACCCGGCCCAGCCCTTCATCTTGCCCCAAATACTCCCGCCGGAGGCGCCGGCGCTTGTCTTTGGCGCGCCGTTTGGAAAGACTGGCCCACATGGACCCTATTGCCATCCTGATCCTCGCCGCCGGAGCCTCGTCCCGGATGCGAGGACGTGACAAGCTTTGCGAAGATGCCGCGGGCCAGCCGCTTCTGTCGCGGTTGGTGACGCGGGCCATGGCCACGCGGATTCCGGTCCTGGTCACCCTGCCCGGCCCGGACCATCCGCGCACGGGGCTGATCGGCGGGGCGGGGGCGGTGTCGGTGCCGGATGCCCAGGAAGGCATGGGCGCGTCGATCCGGGCAGGCGTGGCAGCATTGCCACCCGACACCCGGGCGGTGATGATCCTGCCCGCCGACATGCCCGACATCACCACCGCGGATTTGGAGACGATGCGGGATGCCTTTCGCGCCGCACCCGACCAGGTGCACCGCGCAACCAGCGAGGATGGCACGCCGGGGCATCCGGTGGTGTTTCCCACGCGGCTTTTCCCGGCTCTGCTGACGTTGCGGGGTGACGCGGGCGCGCGGGCGGTGCTGCGCGGTGAAGCGATTCGCCTCGTGCCCCTACCGGATCGGCACGCGCTGACCGATCTCGATACGCCGGAAGATTTCGCCGCGTGGCGAACAGTCTGACGCGACGAAAATTGGGGGAGAGATGCGCGCACCCCTCCCCCGTGTGCCCGGGTGAAGGGTCAACACCCGAGGCAGCCGCATATTCGTTGCATTCAGGATGATCCGGGGCCGCGCCTGACCGGCACGACCCCGGTTGATGGATGGCTCAACGGGCGAGCAGTTGGGCCTCGTGCCGTTTCAGCGCACGGCGGGCTGCGGCGTAATCGTCGAGCCCCTCGGCGGTGGTGAGTTCGGGGAACAGCTCGAGAATCTCGTCACGCTGCTCCACGCCCAGACCGTCGAGCACATTGGCCCCCGGCTGGAAGCTCTCGGACCACGCCCCGTTCGAAAGCACGACCTCGTGACGGTCGAACATGAAGTGGACATAGGTAACGCCCAGCGTGCCGACCTCATCGATGCCCGGCATGCCGGTCAGATGCTTGGCCGCGGCCAGCACTTCGGTTTCCTCGAAGTAGAGCTGCGTCTTGTCGCCGGTCAGGAGCATCCGGTGTTGCGGGCTGACCAGGATGTCATGCTCGGGCAGGTTATGACCAAGACTGCCCTTCTGGATCAGGATCGGGCGCAGGTTGGGCGCACGGGCCAGTTCGTGGCCCGTGAGCGTGCGGGTGCCGATCCAGCGGATTTCCTGGATTCCGTTGTCGCGGGTGATGATCTTGTCGCCCGGCTTGAGATCTTCGACCATACGCTCGCCCTTGGGGGTCGCGATGGTGGTGCCGGGGGTGAAGCAGGGCACGATATTCTCGATCTCACGGAATTCGAGGGTTCCGGCGTCTTCACCTTCGCTGTCGAAATAGCGCACCACGCCGTCTTCGCGATCATCGGAGGTGTATTCGATCCGCAATCCGCCACCTTCGGGGACCGAGCCCCGGAGGTCGAGGGTGTCGTAGTCGAAAGGCAGGTCGTCTTCGGGATTGATACCGTCCGGACCGCCACCGCCGTCAACCAGTTCGCCGGGATTGACATTGATGAACGAGTCGCGCCCGTCGGCGCCGAGCATGGTGTCTTCGCCGGCACCGCCGTCGAGCGTGTCATCCCCATCGCCACCGATCAGGATATCGTCACCCGCTTCGCCCTGAAGCTGATCATCGCCCGCACCGCCATAGACGAGGTCATCGCCTTCACCGGCAAGGACGGTGTCATCTCCGGGTCCTGCAATCACGACGTCATCGTTCGAGCCGTCGCGCGCGTCGTTGGCGTCGATCATGTCCCCCTGCGGGTCGCCCGTGTAATCGGCATCGATGAGGTCATCGCCTTCGTCGCCCTCGACGATATAGTTGGGGCCGCCACCATCGCCTTCGTTCACCGTGACGGTGACCGTGGCTGTCGCGCTGTTGCCGTCGGGATCCTCGACCGTGTAGTCGAACGCGTCCTCTCCGGTGAAGCCAGCATCGGGCACGTAGACGACCCGCCCGTCCGGGGCCACGATCGTCGAGCCGTTCGCGGGATCGGTCGTGCCCGTCACTTCGAGCGGCTGGCCCTCCGGATCGCTGTCATTCTCCAGAACGTCGATCACGACGGGCGTATCCTCGTCGGTCGTCGCGCTGTCATCACCCGGAACCGGCATCTGCGGGTCGGCATCCGTCGTCGAGAAATGGATGTCGGAGACGGTGACTTTCTGGTCGCCTTCTCCCGTGTTGTCGTAATCGATCACCACCGAGGCCACCGGACCCGGGATCTCGACCAGGGCGGACGCCTGGCCATCCATGGGCGTCCAGGAGTCGTCGCCACCGCTCAGCGTGTTGCCGTTGGAGTCCACGTCGCTGCCGGGGGTGAGGGTCACGGGCACCTCGTTGCCCTCGGCGTCGAAGCCGCGAACGGTGAGCATGTCGAAATGGAAACCGCCGGCCTCGCCGAGCTCTTCGCTGCCCGTGTCGATGTCATTGATCCGGAAGGAGACGTTTTCCACCTCATCCCCGAAGGCTTCGTCGTTCGATGCAAAGGAAATCGTCGTGGTCGAGGTGTCGGAGGTTCCGCCCTCCCCCCCATCGCCGAAGAGCTTCAGGAAGGAGGTGTCGGCATAGGGATCATCTGGACCGACATAGCCTTCGGCATTGAAGGTGAAGGCCTGCGCACCCGGATCCTCCTGGTTGAAATCGACGGTGACGTTGACACCACCCGTATCCACAGTCTGGGATGACCCCAGATCCGTGCCGTATGCTCCGAAAAGCCCCCAATCGAGTACCAGATCAGCCATAATAAAAAGACCCTTTCACATTCGGCCGGCTTCCCGGCCTGTCGCCTGGCGACACTGCGGGCCATGACACGCGAATGCGTGGATGAGGCCCGTTCAACCCTTCATTCATGACAGCTTCGCACCGCGTGGAAAGATCCGCACGGATGCGGGCGCCAAGGCCCACCCGAGCGGTATTGGTAACGCGACGAAAAACAGCGCGCGCGTTTCACCACTTTCCCCGCATCACGCGGAAGTGTCACAGTTTAGTGGCCGCCCCATGGCCAGCAGACGTGCCCCCCAGTCGGGCAGGGTTACAATAGCTTGAGCAGCATCGTGGACAAACCCGAATCTGGCGGGAATGAGACAAGATCTCTCTCCCTATGGTTGATTTTCGCCCTGATTTCGCCAGAATTCAACTGCCCATCCTGACGATTGTTTCTCATTCGTCATCATCGCGGAGCGGCGGTTTTGACATTTTTTAAAGGCTTTTAAGCAAGGGCGCGCCCTCAGTCACCGACCGTTATGCACAGGCGTTGTTTCCCATTGAGGAACAATGCAATTTGAACGAATGTGTCGGAAATTTGTTCACTTCACGGAAAGATTCGAAGGGTGCCGCCACAATCCAGGCATCAATCTTCGGATTTTCGGACAATTGAACACGGATTCTTAATGATCCTCGGGGAGAGAGTACGAATCGATTGATTCGCAAACCGGGTGGTGGTGCCCAAGGCGAGACTCGAACTCGCACGGTATTGCTACCGGGGGATTTTGAATCCCCTGCGTCTACCATTCCGCCACTTGGGCCCGACACATCGTTTAGCGCGTCGCCAATGGTATTGAAAAGGGCAAAATGCGCCAGTTTCAGTCCCCGATGAGCGGGTCGCGCCGGTTCAGCGTCTCGATATCCATGCCGGCCATCTTCTTGTAGGCGCCCGCAACCTCTTCCAGCTCGTCGCGATCCATCACTTCGGATATGTCGTCGAAGCCATCGGGCGCACGTTCGGCGACCACGTCGAGCACCTTGTCCGGCCCGTCGCCACGATTCGCCAGAACCAATGCATTGACCGGCTCGCGCCGGATGGTGTCGTAGCTTTCGAGCGCGTCCCGGGTCAGGCCATGAGCGCGCAGCTCGCGCGCGAGGATGCGGGCATCGAGGATCGCCTGTGACGCGCCGTTGGAGCCGATCGGATACATTGCGTGCGCCGCGTCCCCCAGAAGCGTCATCCGCCCATGCGTCCAGACCGGGAGCGGGTCGCGATCGACCATCGGGTATTCGAATATCTCTTGGGCATCGGCGATGACACCCGGAATATCGAGCCAGTCAAACGACCAGTCGGCAAAGGCCGGAGCGAAATCGGCACGGTCGCCATCGCGGTTCCAATCCTGTTCGCGCCACTCGTAATCTTCAGGCATCATCCGGTCGGCAATCCAGTTGATCAAGCAGGTGCCGTCACCATAGTCCTCGATCGGGTAGCAGACGAACTTGCACGCCTTGCGCCCGACCATCGCCATGGATCGCCCGGTGAGGAATGTCGGCCCATGCGTCACCCCGCGCCACATCATCACCCCACCCCAATGGGCCGGACCCTCGTCGGGATAGAGTTTCGCCCTGGCGCGCGAATTGATCCCGTCGGCGGCAACGAAGATGCGGCCCTCCGCGGTGCCGGTCTGCGCCCCGGTGGCACGGTCGATCAGCGTGATCTCGACCCCGTTGGCGGTATCGCGCCAATCGCTGACCGCGGCACCGCGATGAATCACGTCGCCGCCTGCACGCTCGATGAGCGCGCGCAGGAGCAGCGTCTGCATCCGCCCGCGATGGATCGAGTATTGCGGCCAGTTGTAACCGGCAAAGCGGCCACGCGGCTCGGACCAGATGCGCCCGCCCTGGGCCGAGAAATAGGCAACCTCCCGGGTCCTGAGACCGTCGGCGTCGAGCGCCTCCGCAAGTCCCATCTCGTGAAGTTCACGGATGGCGTGGGGCTGCACGTTGATGCCGACCCCCAGGGGGCGGATTTCGCGCACCGCCTCGAAGATTCGAAAGGGAATGCCCAGTTGATGCAGGCTCAGCCCCAGTGTAAGCCCGCCAATGCCTGCGCCGGCGATGAGAACCGTCATGGTTGCCTCCGATCGTGCCTCTTTGGTCGGTTTTTGCGCACAGTTTGCAGGGTATGGCGAGATGATGCCAGCGCGCAATGCGGCGCGGGCGGAAAACGGGCAAGGGAGCCGGGATGATACGCGGGCTTTACGACTGGACCATGCGGCTGGCCCATCACCCGCGCGCGCTCTGGGCGCTGGCGGTGGTGGCATTCATCGAAAGCTCGGTCTTTCCGATCCCGCCGGACGTGTTGATGATCCCGATGATCCTCGCCCGCCCGAACCGCGCCTTCCTGATCGCGGCGGTGGCGCTGGTTTCGTCGGTGATCGGGGGGATGCTGGGCTATGCGATCGGGTTCTTCGCCTATGAGCAGATCGGCCAGCCCGTCCTGACGGCGATGGGCAAGGGCGATGCGATGGAGGCGTTCAACACGCGGTTCAACGATTTCGGGTTCTGGGCGGTTCTGACGGCGGGGATGACGCCGTTTCCCTACAAGGTGATCACCATCATGTCGGGCTGGACAGCGATGCCGCTTGGCACGTTCATCGCCACCTCGATCCTCGCGCGGGGGCTGAGGTTCTTCATCGTGGCGATTCTGCTGTGGAAATTCGGCGCGCCGATCCGTGACTTCATCGAGCGCCGGTTGGGCTTGATGTTCGCGCTGTTCGTGATCATTCTGCTGGCTGGCTTCTACGCGGTGAAATACCTATGACATTCGACCGACCGACATTGATCATTCTTGCCGCCGGGGGATCGGCGGCGATGATGGTCGGTGCGCTCTTGTTCCAGTACGTGGGCGAGATGGCGCCGTGCAAGCTGTGCTACTGGCAACGCTATCCACATGTGGCCGCGGTGGTGATCGGTCTGTTGGCGCTGATGGTGGCAGGAAGGGGCCTGCCCTTGCTCGGCGCGCTTGCGGCGGGCAGCACGGGCGGCATCGGCGTCTACCACACCGGGGTCGAGCGCGGTTGGTGGGAAGGACCGGCCAGTTGCTCGGGTGGTGGCGGGCTGGGCGGGATGTCGGGCGCGGATCTGCTGAGCGTTGATTCGCCCACCGGCGTCGTGATGTGCGATGAAGTGCCCTGGGAGATGTTCAGCCTTTCGATGGCGAGCTGGAACGCGGTGATTTCCTTCGCCCTCATGGCGATGTGGCTCCTGGCGGCGCGCAGCCGGGTCTGAGCCCGCCCGATCAGCCCCGAGCCGATTTGCGGGTCGAGAGCAGGAGCGAGGTCTCGCTGGTCGCCACCCCGTCGAAACGGCGGATGCGGGCCAGAACCTCGTCGAACTCCTCGAGCGTGGCGGTGCCGATCTCGGCGATCACGTCCCAGCGGCCATTGGTGCTGTGCACCCCGCGCACCGCCAGCAGCCCCGAAAGCTGGCGGATGATCCGGTCGGCGCCGCGCCCCTCGATCCCGATCATCATCAGCCCGCGCACCGGGTCGGCCTGCGCATCCTCCTTCAGGACCACGGTGAAGCCGATGACCTCGCCTGCTTGCCTGAGCCGTTCGATGCGCGCGCGCACGGTGGTGCGCGATACCCCAAGCAGCAATGCCAGATCGGAGAGCGAGGCGCGTGCATCATGGCGCAGGGCCGAGATGAGTTTCCGGTCGGTTTCGTCCATTTCGTGCAAATGCCCCTTCGTTTCGACAATTTTGGCGTCATGATGGCCCATTTGCCCGCTGGATCAATCCCCGTATCGGAGAAATACAAGCAGAGAGCAAAGAAAGAGGATCGTGATGGAGCAGCGAGACGTTCACCTGATCGGGGTGCCGATGGACAGCGGCAAGGCGCGGCAGGGCTGCCGGATGGGACCGGATGCCTATCGCATCGCGGGTCTCGGGGACGAGCTCGAACTGCTCGGCCACCGGGTCACGGACCGGGGCAACATGGCCCCTGCCCGGCATCCCGAGGACGCGCCGGGCGGGCATCTGTTCCGCCCAAACGCGGTGATTGGCTGGACAAGCGCGCTGATCGGAGCGGCGCGCGCGGCCATGGCGGCGGGCCTGCCGATCTTCATGGGCGGCGATCACGCGCTGTCGCTGGGCAGCGTCGCCGGGGTGGCCGCCCACGCGGCCGAGGCCGGTCGGCCGCAATTCGTGCTCTGGCTCGATGCGCATTCGGATTTC
>NZ_JAWLDS010000099.1:0-10854 GCF_041686535.1 Aquicoccus sp.
GCCAGATAGGCCATCATGTCATTCTCGCCCAGAAAGGACCGCATCGCGCGCAGCATCTCGGCCGCAGCGCCGTTGCCCGAGCGCAGCACTTCGCCGAACGCCTCTTCCGCCGCCTCTGTCCAGTGCCATGTATCGTCGAACGCCTCGATCTGCGCCGCGCTCTCATTGCCCGAGGGGCCACGGAACAGCACGTTGTAGGAGGCGTTCGAGTTGAACGGCGGGTCGAGATAGACGAGGTCCACGCTCTCATCCGCGATGCTTTCGCGCAGCACGGCAAGGTTGTCGCCGTAATAAAGGTGATTGCCCATGGCCTGCGCCCCCTGTTGCCGTGTCCGCCCTTATCGGGCGTGAGTTTGGTTAAGATCCAGTTTAAGGGGCAAGGCTGCGCAATGGCAATGGCGGGCGAACCGCATCCCGCCCCGGATGTTAGCGCAACCCCCCGCACGTTAACGCTACCACCGTGCAAATCGGCGCGCGCCCCCCCTTTCGGCCCCGGTTGAACCCGCTTAAGACGGCTCCAAATCCACAGCCCAGGAAGGAGCCTTGTCCATGGCCATCAAAGTCGGGATCAACGGGTTCGGCCGCATCGGCCGCTGCACGCTCAGCCATATCGCCGCCTCGGGGCGCGACGATATCGAGGTGATCAAGATCAACGCCACCGGCCCGATCGAGACAGCGGCGCACCTGATCAGGTATGACAGCGTGCATGGCCGCTTCCCGGGCGAGGTGACGGTCGGCGAGGGCATGATGAACCTCGGCCGTGGCGACATGCAGGTCTTTTCGACATATGACCTCGATGCGCTGGACTGGTCGGGCTGTGACGTGGTGCTCGAATGCACGGGCAAGTTCAACGACGGCAAGAAGGCCGACGCGCATCTGCGCCGCGGCGCGGGCAAGGTGCTGCTCTCGGCCCCGGGCAAGAACGTGGACAAGACCGTCGTTTTCGGCGTCAACCACGATCAACTGACCGCCGACGACCGGATGATCTCGAACGGCTCCTGCACCACCAACTGTCTCGCCCCGGTCGCCAAGGTGCTGCACGACGCGGTCGGGATCGAGTCGGGCATCATGACCACGATCCACGCCTATACCGGCGACCAGCCGACGCATGACCGTCGCCACAAGGATCTCTACCGCGCCCGTGCCGCTGCGATGTCGATGATCCCGACCTCGACCGGCGCGGCCAAGGCACTGGGCGAGGTGCTGCCCGAACTGGCCGGGCGGCTCGACGGGTCGGCCATTCGCGTGCCCACCCCGAACGTGAGCGCGGTCGACCTGACCTTTACCGCCGCGCGCGACGTGACCGCTGCCGAGATCAACGCGATCATGCAGGAGGCGGCCGACGGCCCGATGAAGGGCGTGCTGGGCTATGAGTCCGCGCCGCTCGTGTCGGTGGATTTCAACCATACCGAGGAAAGCTCGATCTTCGCCCCGGCGCAGACGCGCGTTGTCGGTGACCGGCTCGTGCGCGTGCTGGCATGGTATGACAACGAATGGGCCTTTTCCTGCCGCATGGCCGATGTGGCCGTGGCGATGGGCCGTCTCTGACCGCGGCATCGCCGCGCTTGATCGGACCCGCGGCCTGGGGCATACCCGGCCCCAGAGCCGCCGGGCCGGCTTGGTTTCGCAAGGCACGCCATGACCAATCAGATCGCCATCGGGCTCGGCCTCGTCATCCTGGGATTACTGGGCCTTGACTGGTACATAACGGATGGCAGCGGTCTGCTCTTCCTGATCCGCAAGGGCGCCGGGATGATCGAATGGATGGCCTTCTGGCGCTGAGCCGCCGATCGTTCGCCGGAAGATCGTTACCGCCCCAGCTTGGCCAGCAGTTTCTCGTTCACCGCGGGGGGCACGAATTTCGACACGTCCCCGTTCAGCCGGGCGATTTCCTTGACCAGTTTCGAGGCGATCGCCTGGCGCCGTGCATCCGCCATCAGGAACACGGTCTCGACGCTGTCATCGAGCGCCCGGTTCATGCCGACCATCTGGAACTCGTATTCGAAATCGGCCACCGCGCGCAGCCCGCGCACGATCACCCGCGCGCCGACGTCATGTGCGCAATCGATCAGCAGGTTCTCGAACGGGTGCGCCACGATCTCGGTGCCCGTGTCCTTGGCCAGGCTCGCGCATTCCTCCTCGATCATCTCGACCCGCTCTTCGAGGTCGAAAAGCGGCCCCTTGTCACGGTTGATCGCCACCCCGATCACCAGCTTGTCCACCAATAGCGTCGCGCGCCGGATGATGTCGGTATGTCCATAGGTGATCGGGTCAAAGGTACCGGGGTAAAGGCCGATGCGCATGAGAGTCTCCCATTCTGCGGTTGCGCAATAATCTTTCGCGCCTTGCAGCATCGCGACAGGAATTGCAAGGCGGAACCCGACGCGCAGCCGAAACCGGCCCGGGGCTCAGTGCCCCATGATCATCCCTTCGAGCGCGTCTTTCTCCATCGAAAGCTCCTCGAGCCGTGCCTTGACCACGTCGCCGATGGTCACGATCCCGACCAGTTCCTCATCCTCGACCACGGGCATGTGGCGGAAACGGCCGTTGGTCATTCGCTGGAGCACCGAGTCCGCGGTTTCGCTCTTGGAGCAGCAGACCGGGTTGCGGGTCATCATCTGGTCAACCGTCTCGCTCAGGCAGACCGCGCCGCGCAGCGCGAGACTGCGCACGATGTCGCGCTCCGACAGGATGCCCTCGGCCCTGCGTCCATCGGTCGACACGATCACCCCGCCGATGCGCCGCTCGGCCAGGATCTGCGCCGCCTCGGCAACCGATGTGCCGGGCGCGACCGTGATCACCGAAGTGTCGCCCTTGGATTTCAGTATCTGATGCACCAGCATGGCTTGTTCCTCCGCTTGCGCGCGCAAATGCCGCCTATCGAGCGTTGCCGGGATACCGCTTTCTGTCAAGTCAGCCGTTCAAGCCGCGCCACTTCACGCCGCACCCCCTCGGTCAGGAGCGCGGCGAACCGGCTCAGTCGTTCGACCCGGCGATCATCCTCGTGCCGGATCAGGTAGAAGCTGCGCGTCAGGCTGAACTCGCGGGGCAGCAGCTTGCGCAGCCCCGGTGCAGCGGGCAGTGCAAAGTCGTGCACCACGCCCAGCCCGCCGCCCTGCCGGATCCAGTTGAACTGGACCGAAACCGAGTTCGAGGCCAGCGCCACGCGCTCGATGCCCAGCTCGCCCAGGTAATCCAGCTCAGCGTCGAAGATCATGTCGGGGATATAGCCGATCATCCGGTGCCCGCCGAGATCGTCAAGCCCGGTCACCGGCCCGTGGCGGCGCAGGTAGACCTCGGCCGCCGCCAGATGCAGCCGGTAATCGGTCAGTTTCGAGACCAGCAGCCGCCCGGCACTGGGCGGGCTGACCCCGATCGCCATGTCGGCTTCGCGCTTGCTGAGGTTGAAGACGCGCGGCAGAGCCACGATCTGCACCTCGAGATCGGGATTGTCCTCGACGATCGCGGCACAGACCTGCGGCAGCAGGAAATTGGCGGCCCCGTCCGGCGCGCCAAGGCGGATCTGGCCCGACAGGGCCCCGCCCCGCCCGGCCAGGTCGTCCATTGCCTCGCCCATCGCGGCCTCGGCGCGCGCCACGTGGGTCATGAGGCGTTGCCCCTCACCCGTCAGCGCATAGCCCTGCGGCGACTTGGTGAAGAGGACCACGCCCATGTCATGTTCGAGCCGCGCCACGCGCCGCCCGACCGTCGCCGCATCGAGCCGCAACCGCCGACCCGCCCGCGACAGGCTCTCGTCGCGCGCCACGGCCAGGAAGCAGCGCATGTCGTCCCATCTTGCCTGCACGGATGTTCTCCCTGGTTTCCCCTGCCCTGTCTTGCAATAATGCAAAATGGGCTTTGGGCAACTACCTCTTTTCACCGCAAATGCGCAAGGCTATCTTGGCGCGGAACGATACCCGAGGAGGATCCGATGCAAGAACTGACCCATTACATCAACGGCGAACATGTCAAGGGCACGTCCGGGCGCTTTGGCGATGTCTACAACCCCGCCACCGGCGAGGTGATCGCCAAGGCCCCGCTCGCCTCGACCGCCGAGGTCGAAAAGGCGGTCGAACTTGCCGCCGCCGCGCAACCGGCCTGGGCGGCGACCAACCCGCAACGCCGCGCGCGCGTGATGATGAAATTCGTCGACCTGCTCAACCGCGACATGGACAAGCTGGCCGAGGCGCTGTCGCGCGAGCATGGCAAGACCCTGCCCGACGCCGCCGGCGACGTGCAGCGCGGCCTCGAGGTCGTGGAATACTGCATCGGCGCGCCGCAACTGCTCAAGGGCGAGTATACCGACGGCGCCGGCCCCGGCATCGACATGTATTCCATGCGCCAGCCACTGGGTGTCTCGGCCGGGATCACGCCCTTCAACTTCCCCGCCATGATCCCGATGTGGATGTTCGCCCCCGCGCTGGCCTGCGGCAACGCCTTCATCCTCAAGCCCAGCGAGCGCGACCCCTCGGTGCCGCTCATGCTGGCCGAGCTGATGGAAGAGGCCGGCCTGCCCAAGGGCCTCTTGCAGGTCGTGAACGGCGACAAGGAGGCGGTTGACGCGATCCTGCACAATCCCACGGTCCAGTCGGTGGGCTTTGTCGGCTCGACCCCGATCGCCGAATACATCTATGGCACGGGCTGTGCCAACGGCAAGCGCGTGCAATGCTTCGGTGGCGCCAAGAACCACATGATCATCATGCCCGACGCCGACATGGACCAGGCCGCCGATGCGCTGGTGGGCGCAGGCTATGGCGCGGCGGGTGAACGCTGCATGGCGATCTCCGTTGCCGTTCCGGTGGGCGACGAAACCGCCGACCGCCTGATCGAGAAACTCGTGCCGCGCATCGAAAAGCTCAAGGTCGGCCCCTATACCGATGGCAACGATGTCGATTACGGCCCCGTCGTGACCGCCGCGGCCAAGGCCAATATCGAACGGCTGGTGCAATCCGGCATCGACCAGGGCGCGAAACTCGTCGTCGACGGGCGCGGCTTCTCGCTCCAGGGTTACGAGGACGGCTTTTTCGTCGGCCCGCATCTCTTTGACAACGTCACCCCCGACATGGACATCTACAAGACCGAGATCTTCGGCCCGGTCCTGTCGACCGTGCGCGCGGGCAGCTACGAAGAGGCGCTCAAGCTCGCGATGGATCACGAGATGGGCAACGGCACCGCGATCTTCACCCGCGACGGCGACGCCGCGCGCGATTTCGCCAGCCGGATCAATATCGGCATGGTCGGCATCAACGTGCCGATCCCCGTGCCGCTGGCCTATCACACCTTCGGCGGCTGGAAGAAATCGGTGTTTGGCGATCTCAACCAGCACGGCCCCGACGCCTTCAAGTTCTATACCCGCACCAAGACGGTGACGGCACGCTGGCCCTCGGGTCTCAAGGAAGGTGGCGAATTCCACTTCAAGGCGATGGACTGAACCAACCAGCTCAATGCATCGCGCGGGTTGCACCGCGCGATGCATGATCCTAGGCTTCTGTCATGCCATTGACCTTTCGTATCCTGCCCGACATGGCATTGGTTTACGTGTGTTACAGCGGGGCCATTTGCCCGCGCGACACGATGCGGGTCTTTAACGAATACATGTCGCACCCCGATTTCCGCCCCGGCCAGAAACAGCTTGTCGACCTGCGCCAAGTCATCAAGATCGCGTTCGACTATCCCGAGCTCGTCAAGATGCAGGCGAAGAAGGCCGAAGGGATCTACCTGCCCGGGGCGCCGACCCTCATGGCCTACCTGACCGGATCGGCCGACACGATGCGCGCCGCCCGGGCGATCCAACGCTCATGGGACGGCACGTCGGACGTGATCGCGCGCATCTTTACCGATGAAGCTGACGCGCTCGGGTTTCTCGGCCTGCCCCAGACCGAATTGCAAGCCCTACTGGTGCGCACGGCCTGACCCCTTCGCATGACGCAACGGGGCGTCGTGACCACATCTCCCGGATCCGCGCCATGACCTGCCACCCGTATGCAACAGGTGGTTCACTGGTTAAATTTTGTGGTTTTGAATTACATCCCCCTGAGTAGAGTTAACCGCATTAAAACCACTTTTACGCGAGACTCTCTTTATGCCCGTGACTTACGATATCGATGACATCGACCATCTCGTCACCGCGCGCTATGCGGGCGAGGTGACGCTCGATGAAATCGCCGCCATGTTCACCGCCTATATCAGGGACCCCCGTTTCGACATCGACCGTCCACATCTGGCCGACCTTTCCAGGGTCACCGGCACGGATATCGGATTCGAGGATACCTATGCCCTGTTTTCCATGTACATGCGCAACTATACCCGCCCGGGTCACCATTTGCGGATCGCGATCCATGCCCCCGAGCCGATCTCCTTCGGCATCGCGCGGATTTTCCAGAACCTGGCCGAAAGCTCCGATGCGATCGACGTGGAACTCTTCGACAGGCTCGATACCGCCCGCGACTGGGCGCTGATCCGCACGCCCACGGCCTCGACCCACGGCTGAGCTTGCACGGCATTCCCTTTCCTGCTCAAACTCGTTCGACACGCGCGTGCAGACGCAGCAGACGCAAGGGGGGCCGCCATGGCCAGCACCGAACCCGCTTTCAGCCTCGGCATCGAAGAGGAATACCTGCTCGTCGATCGCGACAGCCTCGATCTTGCAACCGCCCCCGAGGCCTTGATGGAGCGCTGCGCCGCCGCGCTCGAAGGCCAGTTCAGCCCCGAATTCCTCGACTGCCAGGTCGAGATCGGCACCAAGGTCTGCCGCGACATCGGCGAGGCGCGCGAGGACCTCAGACGCCTGCGCGCCACCGTCGCGCACGAGGCTGCGGCCTTCAACCTCGCGCCCATCGCCGCCTCGTGCCACCCGTTTTCGGACTGGCGCGACCAGCATCACACCCGCAAGGAACGCTATGACAGCCTGCGCGACGACCTCGCCGGAGTGGTGCGCCGCCTGCTGATCTGCGGCAACCACGTTCATGTCGGCATCGACGACCGCGACCGCCGGGTCGACACGATCAACCAGCTCAAGTATTTCCTGCCGCATCTGCTGGCGCTGAGTTGCTCCTCGCCCTTCTGGCAGGGCCAGGATACGGGGCTGAGCTGTTACCGCCTCACGGTCTTCGACAACCTGCCGCGCACCGGCCTGCCGCCCCGGCTCGAAGCCTGGGGGGAATTCGAACGCTCGGTTTCGGCCCTTGTCGAACTGGATCTGATCGAGGACGCCAGCAAGATCTGGTGGGATCTGCGCCCCTCGCACAGCTACCCGACCATCGAATCGCGCATCTGCGATGTTTCACCGCGCATGGAGACCGCCCTCACCCTCGCGGCATTGACCCAATCGCTCACCCGGATGCTCTGGCGGCTCAGCCAGAAGAACCAGCGATGGCGCATCTACGACAATTTCCTGATCGCCGAGAATCGCTGGCGCGCACAGCGTTACGGGGTCGACGAAGGGCTGATCGATTTCGGTGCCCACACGATCCAGCCCTTTTCGGAGGCAATCGACGACATTCTCGAACTCGTCGCCGAGGACGCCGGCATCCTTGGCTGCACCCGCGAGATCGAACATGCCCGCACCATCCTGCGCGACGGCACATCCGCCCACCGCCAGCGCGGGGTCTATCGCGAGGCATGCAATACCGGCCAGACCCACGACGATGCCCTGCGCGCCGTGGTGCGCCACCTGATCGAGGAGTATCATGCGGATCTCTGAAGGGCCGAATCCCGCGTCATGCGCGCGCGCCCCTTCAAGCCGTTGCAAAACTCGTGTAAGAATCCGGAATTAAACACTCGTTCAATTCCACCGAGGAGGAGCCGCATCATGGATTTCGCACTGAGCGAGGAACAGACCCTCATATTCGACATGGCCAAGGGGTTCGGCGAGGAGCACATCGCCCCCCACGCCCAGGACTGGGAAGCCCAGGGCACGATCCCCAGGGAGCTCTGGCCCAAATGCGCCGAACTGGGCTTCGGCGGGCTTTACGTCTCCGAGGATTACGGCGGCTCGGGCCTCTCGCGCCTCGATGCGGCGCTGGTGTTCGAGGCGCTTGCGATGTCCTGCCCCTCGGTGGGGTCGTTTCTGTCGATCCACAACATGTGCGGCGGCATGATCGACAAGTTCGGCTCCGAGGAAACCAAGCAGAAATGGCTTCCCGACCTGTGTTCGATGGAAAAGGTCTTTTCCTATTGCCTGACCGAACCCGGCTCCGGCTCCGACGCCGCCGCGCTGAAGACCCGCGCGGCGAAAACCAATGACGGCTACGTGCTCAACGGCACCAAGGCGTTCATCTCGGGCGGCTCCTATTCGGATGCCTATGTCACCATGGTGCGCACCGGCGAGGACGGACCCAAGGGCATATCGACCGTCGTGGTCGAGGATGGCACCGCGGGACTTTCCTTCGGCGCGCTGGAACGGAAGATGGGATGGCTCGCCCAGCCCACCGCGCAGGTGCAGTTCGACGATTGCAAGGTGCCGCTCGACAACCTGATCGGCGACGAGGGCCGCGGTTTCGCCTATGCCATGGCCGGGCTCGACGGCGGGCGGCTCAATATCGCCGCCTCGGCGCTGGGCGGGGCGCAAAAGGCGCTCGACCTCACGGTGGCCTACATGGCCGAGCGCAAGGCATTCGGCAAGCCGATCAACCAGTTCCAGGCCCTGCAATTCAAGCTCGCCGAGTTCGAGACTCGGCTGCAAGCCTCGCGCACCTTCCTGCGCCAGGCGGCATGGAAACTCGACAACGGCGCCCATGACGCGACCAAGTTCTGCGCCATGGCGAAGCTCATGGTCACCGACGCGGCCTTCGACGTAGCCAATGGCTGCCTGCAACTGCATGGCGGCTATGGCTATCTCGCCGATTACGGGATCGAAAAGATCGTGCGCGACCTGCGCGTCCACCAGATCCTCGAAGGCACCAACGAGATCATGCGCATGATCGTCTCGCGCCAGATGATCGCCGACGCGGCATGAGACGGATCACTCAACAGAGGGCAGCGCCCGGCCCGGGGTGGGCGCAAAAGCGCCCGCCCTTGGGGCGGGTCGGGCGCTGCCCGGCGTGCCGCCGGGCCGGCATTCAACGCAAAGCAATGGAAAAATGACCGACATCACCACCACCATCACCGGACGCGCCGGTCGCATCACCCTCCGGCGCCCCAAGGCACTCAACGCCGTCACCTATGAAATGGTCGAGGCGATCGACACCGCACTCAAGGACTGGCGCGACAATGATGACGTCGCCCTCGTCGTGATCGACGCCGAGGGCGAGAAAGCGTTCAGCGCGGGCGGCGACATCGCCGAGCTTTACGCCACCGGCAAGGCGGGCGATTACGATTTCGGTCGGACCTTCTGGCGCGACGAATACCGCATGAACGCCATGCTCGCGGAATACGACAAACCCATCGTCTCGTTCCTGCAGGGCTTCACCATGGGCGGCGGTATGGGCGTGGGCTGTCACGTCTCGCACCGGGTCGTGGGCGAGACAAGCCAGATCGCCATGCCCGAATGCGGCATCGGCCTCGTGCCCGACGTGGGCGGCTCGATGATCCTGGCCAATGCGCCGGGGCACCTGGGCGCTTACCTCGGCACCACCGGCGCGCGCATGGGGCCTGCCGACGCGATCCTCGCTGGCTTTGCCGATCTTTTCATCCCGCACGATCAATGGCCCGCCCTCATCGCCGAGCTCGAATCCACCGGCGAAACCACCTGCCTCGATCAGGCCAAGGCCACAGCGCCCCAAGGCAGGCTCGATGCGCTGCGCCCCGAGATCGACAGCCATTTCGCCGCCCCCGACCTGCCCGCGCTTCTCGCCGCGCTGGGCACGAGCGACTCCGAGTTCGCCGCCGAAACGCGCAAGTCCCTGTCGCGCGCCTCGCCGCTCTCGGTCGCCTGCACGCTCGAGATGATGCGCAGGCTCAAGGGCAACACCCACATCCGCGACGCGCTCGCCCTCGAATACCGCTTCACCTTCCGCGCGATGGAACATGGCGATTTCCTCGAAGGCATCCGCGCCGCGATCATCGACAAGGACCGCAAGCCGCGCTGGCAACACGACCCCGACCACTTGCCATCCAGTGCCGTCGCCGACATGCTCGCGCCGCTGGGCGAACACGAACTGACATTCTGAGGGAGGAAACCATGAAAATCGGATTCATCGGACTGGGCAACATGGGCGCGCCCATGGCCACGAACCTGGCCAAGGCGGGTCACGAGGTGACAGGCTTTGACACCGCGGAAGTCACGATCGAGGGCGTGACCATGGCCAACAGCGCCGCCGAGGCCGCAAGCGGGCAGGACGTGGTCATCACCATGCTGCCCAATGGCAAGATCCTGCGCAGCGTCGCCGACGAGATCATTCCCGCCATGGCCCCCGGCACAGGGTTCGTCGATTGCTCGACCGTCGATGTCGAAAGCGCCCGCGCCGTCGCCGAGAAGGCCGCCGCCGCGGGCCTGCTGCCGGTCGATGCGCCGGTTTCGGGCGGCGTGGGCGGTGCCGCGGGTGGCACGCTCACCTTCATGGCCGGCGGCAGCCCGGAGGCTTTCGCCAAGGCCGAACCCCTGTTCGAGATCATGGGCCAGAAGGCCGTGCATTGCGGCGATCCGGGGGCCGGGCAAGCCGCCAAGATCTGCAACAACATGATTCTCGGCGCGACCATGATCGTGACCTGCGAAGCCTTCGCGCTGGCCGACAAGCTCGGCCTCGACCGGCAGAAGATGTTCGACGTGGTCTCGACCTCCTCGGGCTACAGCTGGTCGATGAACGCCTATTGCCCGGCGCCCGGCATCGGCCCGCAAAGCCCGGCCGACAACGACTACAAGCCCGGCTTTGCGGCCGACCTCATGCTCAAGGATCTGCGCCTTTCGCAACAGGC
>NZ_JAWLDS010000100.1:0-10716 GCF_041686535.1 Aquicoccus sp.
GTGACGCATATCCGGGCCTCTTACGTGCGCAGCCATTTCGACAGTATCGAGGTGGGATGCAACGATGCGCCGCGCGCCGATGAAATGGCGCTGATCCTTGTCATGACCGATGGGCCGCGGGTGCATTCGCGGGCCGGTGGTCTTGAAGCGTCACAGATCGAGGGAAAGGACGGGCTGAGATGAAGGCGAAGATCAGGAAGCTGGCCGTGACGGTCGAGGAGACGCAGCGCGAGATGGGGCGCGAGATCGCCCCGCCCACGCGCAAGGCGGTGGCCGTGGCGGTGATCGAGAACCCGTTCGCGGGGCGCTACGAGGAGGACCTGTCGGAGTTGATGGAGATCGGCGCGGAACTGGGCGGGCTTTTGGGCGAGCGTTGCGTGAAGGCGCTGGGGATCGAGCCGTGCGCGGCCGAGAGCTATGGCAAGTCGGCCATGGTGGGCGAGGCGGGCGAGTTGGAACATGCCGCCGCGATCCTGCACCCAAAACTGGGCGCACCGCTGCGCGCGGCGGTGGAAAAGGGCGCGGCGCTGGTGCCGTCGTCGAAGAAGATGGGCAGCCCGGGGCAGGTTCTGGACGTGCCGCTCGGGCACAAGGATGCGGCCTATGTGCGCAGCCATTTCGACGGGATCGAGGTGATGATGAACGACGCGCCGCGCGCGGGCGAGATCATGGTCGCCGTGGCGGTGACCGACAGCGGGCGGCCCATGCCGCGCGTTGGTGGCTTGCGCCACGAGGAGGCCGAGGGCAAGGATGGATTGAGGTAGAGCGAAAGAGCAGGCGGGACGGTCGGAGATCCGGCGCGGGATACCGCAGAAGACCAAGCAACCAACGGACAGACCAAAGCGAAAGAACCAACCGGGAGACGTGAACATGAAACCGATGAGACGCAAGATTGTGGGCGCGCTGGCGGCGCTGCCGATGCTGGGAATGATCCCCGCGGCGGCGCAGGCGCAGGAAAAGATCGTGATCGGCGAGATCAATTCCTATACTGCCCTGCCGGCCTTTACCGAGCCTTACAAGAAGGGTTGGACGCTGGCGATGGAAGAGATCAACGCGGCGGGCGGTGTGAACGGTGCGATGCTCGAGATCATAAGCCGCGACGATACCGGTGATCCGTCCACGGCGATCCGCATTGCCGAAGAGATGATTTCCAGGGACGAGGCGGTGATGCTGTTCGGTGGATTCCTGTCGAATATCGGCCTCGCATTGGCGGATTTCGCGAAACAGAAGCAGGTTTTCTTCCTGGCTTCCGAGCCGCTTTCCGATGCGCTCGTGTGGTCGAAGGGCAACCGCTATACCTATCGCTTGCGGCCCTCGACGCATATGCAGGCGGCGATGCTGGCCGAGCAGGCGGCAAAGCTGGACAAGAAGAAATGGGCCACGGTGGCGCCCAACTATGCCTATGGCAAGGATGCGGTGGCGGCGTTCAAATCCGAACTGACCAAGCTGCAGCCGGATGTGGAATGGGTGGCCGAGCAATGGCCGCCGCTGTTCAAGATCGACGCGGGGTCCACGGTGCGCGCGCTGGAACAGTCCAAGCCCGACGCGATCTACAACGTGACCTTCGGCGGGGATCTGGCCAAGTTCGTGCGCCAGGGCAGCTTGCGCTTCCTGTTCGAGGATCGCCCGGTGGTCTCTCTGCTGAGCGGCGAGCCGGAGTATCTCGATCCGCTGGGTGACGAGGCGCCGGAGGGCTGGATCGTGACCGGATACCCTTCGATGGATATCGACACGCCCGAGCATGAAGCCTTTGGCGCGGCCTACATGGAGCGCTGGGGCGAGGCGCCCAAGACCGGCTCGATCGTGGGCTACAACTCGGTCCTGTCGATCAAGGCGGCGCTGGAAAAGGCCGGGTCGACCGACACCGAGGCGATGCTGGCGGCGATGGAAGGGCTGGAAGTGCCCAGTTCGCCCACGGGGCCGTTCTATTACCGCGCGGCCGATCACCAGGCGACCATGGGCGCCTATGTGGGGACCACCGCGCTCGTCGATGGCAAGCCCAAGATGGTCGACTGGTTCTATGCCGACGGGGCCAATTACCTGCCCAGTGAAGAAGAGGCGGCGAAGATGCGCCCTGCGGAGTAGGGCGGATCGAAAGAACCTGCGGGGCGGTGGTGTTCGCCGCCCCGGTTTTTCGCATAAGAACAGTATCCTGACGGGGGACGGGCCGCATGGGCTTTTATGTCGCGCAATTGCTGACGGGGTTGGCGAATGCCTCCTCGCTGTTTCTGATCGCCTGCGGGTTGTCGATCATTTTCGGGGTCACGCGGATCGTCAACTTCGCGCATGGCTCGTTCTACATGGTGGGGGCCTATCTCGCCTATTCCATTGTCGCGCTGTTTCCCGGCAGCATCCTCGGATTCTGGGGGGGCGTGATCGCCGCGGCGCTGATCGTGGGGCTTCTGGGGCTCGTCGTCGAGATGACGATCCTGCGGCGCATCTATCGCGCGCCGGAGCTGTTCCAGCTGGTCGCAACCTTCGGCGTGGTGCTGATCATCCAGGACATAGCGCAGGCGATCTGGGGGGCCGAGGACAAGCTGGGCCCGCGCGCGCCGGGGTTGAGCAGCGCGGTGCGGATCATGGGAGAGCCGATCCCGCAATATGACCTTGCGCTCATCCTGATCGGACCGGCGGTCCTGGCCGCGATCTGGCTGTTGTTCCATCGCACCCGCTGGGGCGTTCTGGTGCGTGCCGCGACGCAGGACCGCGAGATGGTCGGCGCGCTGGGCGTCAACCAGGCGTGGCTTTTCTCGGCCACGTTCGTGCTGGGCGCGGCGCTGGCCGGGCTGGGCGGGGCGATCCAGATCCCGCGCGAGTCGGTGAACCTTCAGATGGACCTTTCGGTGATCGGGGATGCCTTTGTCGTCGTGGTGATCGGGGGCATGGGCAGCGTGTCGGGCGCTTTCGTGGCCGCGGTTCTCATCTCGGTGCTCAATGCCTTTGCGGTGCTCGTCTATCCGCAGATCTCGATCGTGCTGCCGTTCGTGGTGATGGCGGTGGTATTGATCGTGCGACCCTATGGACTTTTCGGCAAGGAGGGCAGCGGCCACGGCGCGCCGACCGAACCCGAACAGCCGCTGCGGCTCATGTCGTCGCGCGCGACGCTTGTGCTCATGGCGCTGGTCTTCGCACTCGCGGCAAGCCCGCTTGTGGCGAGTGATTTCGCCTCGATCCTGCTGGTCGATCTGATGGTGGCTACGCTTTTCGCGGTGAGCCTGCATTTCATGATGGGGCTGGGCGGCATGGTCAGTTTCGGCCACGCGGCCTATTTCGGGGTCGGCGCCTATGGCGCGGCGATGGCGGTGAGTTACCTGGGGTTGCCGATGATCCCGGCGATGATTGTGGGGCCGCTGGCGGCGGCCGTGGCGGCGCTGTTCTTTGGCTGGTTCTGCGTGCGGCTCTCGGGGGTCTACCTCGCGATGCTGACGCTCGCGGCCGCGCAGATCCTGTGGGGGGTCACGTTCCAGTCGCAGGAATATACCGGTGGGGATGACGGCATTGTCGGCATCTGGCCGGCGTCCTGGGCGACAAGCGACCAGGCCTATTTCTATGTCGCCTTCGCACTTTGCATCGGCGGCATCTGGTTCCTGCGGCGGGTGGCCCATTCGCCCTTCGGCTACGGGTTGCGCGGCGTCCGCGACAGCGACGTGCGCGCCGAGGCGATCGGGATGGACGTGAAATTCCATCAATGGATGGGTTTCGCGCTGGCCGGCACCATGGCCGGGCTGGCCGGGGTGGTGTTCGCGTTCTCCAAGGGCTCGGTCTTTCCCGACGTGCTGGGGATCGGGCAGTCGGTGGACGGGCTCATCATGGTGCTGCTGGGTGGTATCCATGCGCTGGCCGGGCCGATCCTGGGCGCGGGTGTCTTCGTGCTGATCGAGGATTGGGTGAGCCGCCTCGACTACTGGCGCTTCATCTTCGGGATGATCATCCTGGGCGTCGTTCTTCTTGCGCCGGATGGTGTCGCGGGGGGTGTCGACCGGCTCATGCGCGCGCTGGGTCTGCGCCGGGAGGGGCAGACATGAGGGCGAGGGTGGAACTTGAGGGGCCAGCCGATGGCCCTTGCGCACCTTCGGTGCGACACACTCCCCGGAGTATTTGGGGCAAGATGAAGCAGGGGGGCAGGGCATGAACGTGCTGGAGGTGCGTGGGCTGACCAAGAGCTTTGGCGGGCTGGTGGCGGTGAATGACGTTTCGTTCGATCTGGGCCAGGGCGAGTTCCTGGCGTTGATCGGGCCGAACGGGGCGGGCAAGACCACCTGTTTCAACATGGTGAACGGTTACTTGCGGCCCGACCGGGGTGCCGTGCGGCTGAATGGTGAGGACCTGATCGGGGTGCGGCCACGCGATATCGTGCGCAAGGGCGTGGGGCGGACCTTCCAGATCACCCGGACATTCCTGTCGATGACGGTCATCGAGAACATCCAGATGGCATTGATCAGCCATCATGGGCGGATGTTCGACATGCTGAGCCGGGCGACGCGGCTTTACCGCGACGAGGCCGAGGCGCTCTTGCGGCTGGTTTCGATGGCGGACCAGGCGGAGCGGGCCTGCTCGGAGCTGGCCTATGGCGATCTCAAGCGGCTTGAACTTGCGGTGGCGCTGGCGCCCGATCCGACGCTTTTGCTCATGGACGAGCCGACCGCGGGCATGGCGCCGAGCGAGCGGGTGGCGCTGATGGAACTGACCGCCAAGATCGTCGCCGATCGCGGGGTGAGCGTGCTTTTCACCGAGCATGACATGGACGTGGTCTTTGCCCATGCGCATCGCATCCTTGTACTCAATCGTGGCGGCTTGATCGCGGAAGGCACGGGCGAGGATATTCGCGGCAATGCCCTCGTCCAGGAGGTGTACCTGGGCGGTGGCACGTCGTTCGGACAGGCGGAGGCGGATCATGCTTGAAGTGAAAGACCTGACCGCGCGCTATGGGCGGGCGCAGATCCTGAACGGGGTGTCGCTGCGCGTCGGTGGCAACGAGGTGGTGGCACTCCTTGGGCGCAACGGCGCGGGTAAGACCACGACGATGAAATGTGTCATGGGGCTCGTCCTCCAGAAGGCGGGCGAGATCACCTATGACGGGGTCTCGATCCTAGGCAAGCCGTCGCATGAGATCTGTCGGCTGGGCATTGGTTATGTCCCGGAAGAGCGGCGCATCTTCGGCGATCTGACGGTCGAGGAAAACCTTGAGGTGGGCGACCGGCCCGCGCGCGCGGATGCCCCGGAATGGAGCCGCGAGCATCTTTTCGAACTCTTCCCGAACCTGGCCGAGCGACGGCGCAACCTGGGCAAGCAGTTGTCGGGTGGCGAGCAGCAGATGCTGACCATCGCGCGAACCCTGATGGGCAATCCCAAGGTGGTGCTCCTGGACGAGCCGAGCGAGGGCATTGCGCCGGTGATCGTCGAGCAGATGGCACGGGTCATCAAGGAGTTGAAGGCAGAGGGGCTTTCGGTGCTGCTGTCCGAGCAGAACCTGCATTTTGCCCGTGCCGTGGCCGACCGGGCCTGTATCATCGAGAAGGGCACGTTGCGATACGAGGGCGGGTTCGCCGATCTCGACGCCCATCCCGAGATCAGCCAGCAATATCTTGCGGTCTGAGGACGGGGCGGTGACACGGGAGGGATATCGCCTTGAGGATCAGGTGGGATACCTGTTGCGGCTGGCGAGCCAGCGCCACGCGGCGATCTTTCAGGCGCATACGCTGGAGGGGCTGACCGCGATGCAATTCGCCGCGCTGGTGCGGATCGGCGAGCAGGGCAGGGTTTCGCAGAACCGGCTGGGGCGGCTGGCGGCGATGGACGTTGCCACGATCAAGGGCGTGGCGGATCGGCTGCGCCAGAAGGGCCTGACCGAGACGGTGCCGGACCCCGAGGACAAGCGGCGGATGCTGATCTCGCTCTCGGCCGAGGGCGAGGCGCTGCTGGTGCGGATGGTCGAGGTGGGGCGCGTGGTGACCGAAGAGACGCTGGCCCCGCTGGATGCGCAGGAGCGTGAAACCTTCCTGTCTCTCTTGCGGCGGATGACCTGAACTTCAAAGTCCCGTCGGGAATTGAACCATCGAGCCTGGAAGTGCTAGTGGTCCCCATTGAACCGATAAATTTACCAGCCGATGAAGAGATTTCGATGCGCATTCTGATGGCCCTGATGGCGGCGGGCGGTTTGGCCGCATGTGACCTGTCCGATCCGATCCTGGCAACGCGATCCGTTCCGCAAGCCCCGCCCGCGGCAGGCCCGAGCGATTCCGAGCGTGCCCTGTGCCCGGGCCAGTCTTCACCGGAATGCCGGTTCGAGAACAGCCCGGTCAAGCTAGCCCCCGAGCCGGTGCAGTTGCCGCGTCGCGCGCTGGTGTTCTATCCCACGGCCGAGCCGCTGTCCTTTGTCGATGGGCGGGGGCGGGATTGGGTTGCCCCCGAACGCACGCTGACGGATGGTGCCTCGATTCCGAAGATGTTCATCTCGATCATCGGCGAACCGACCAGTCGGGAATTCGCCAACGCGGCGGCGGTGCATGATGCCTATTGCGGGGTTGGAAACGAGGACGGGCCGAAATTCCATGGCGCGCCGTGGCGCGATGTGCACCGGATGTTCTACGACGCGCTGCGCGTCGGGGGGACGCCCGAAACCAAGGCCAAGCTGATGTACGCGGCGGTTTACCTGGGCGGGCCGCGCTGGTCGGATGGTGGCGCCGAGCTTTCGGGGGAACCGCGTCTGTCGAGCCGGGGCAGTCTGGCGGCGCTGTCGCAATCCGAGGATGTTTCGCCCGCGCGCTACCTGCCGGAGCCCGAGTTGCGGCGGATCATGCGCCAGGTGCGCGATCTGCTCGAGACGGCGCAGCCGTCGCTGTCGCAGATCGAGACCTTCATCGACATGAGCGTGAGCGAAAGCGCCCGGCACGCCGCCCACGCGATCGGGCAGGGCGGCAACGATCACGGCGAAGATCCCGGCTATGGGATCGGGGACGGCCCGGGGGTGGATGGGCCACCGGGGGAAGATGTGGGCCCGGGTGACGTCGAGGGCGGTTCGTCCGATGGCCTGGCGGCGGTTGGCGAAGATGCCACGTGATGCATGAAATGTCGGAATAGTGCGCACCGGGATGGGGCGGGCTCCGTCTTTTCGTGACCCAGATCAAGGAAGAACGATCCGGCTCCGGGCAGACTGCGTCATGAACGTGTGACGGATGCATGAAAAGGAGCTTTCGATGTGGATTCTGGCATTGGTGATGCATGTGTTTCTGGGTGCGACCCTGGCCGGGAGTGCCATGGTCGTCGTGCTGGCCATGGGGTTGACGACGCTCAAGCCGTTGTTGATCGCGGCGCTGGTCGGGTATCTCATTTCCATCCCGGCCAGCTGGTACGTGGCCAAGGCCGTTTACGACAACCAGTGATCCACGCGAGCGGCCGTCAGGCGGTGGCGTTGAGCCACGTGCGCAGGGCGGCCTCGAATTCGCGCGGCTTCTCGGCGTGTAGCCAGTGGCCCGCACCGGGGATTTTCGCGAATTGCGCTTTCGGGAACAGGGCCTTGATACGCGGGCGATGTTCGGGGCGGATGTAATCGGACTCGCCGCCGCCCAGCATCAGAACCGGGCCTTCGAACGGGGTGTCGAGGTCATCGGGGAAGGCCAGGATCCTGTCCATGTCACGCGCGAGGACGTCGAGATTGAGCCGCCAGCGCTTTTCGCGCATGTCGAGGGATTGCGTGAAAAAGGAAACCAGCGCCGGATCGTCAACGTGGTCGGCGAGGGCCTCCTTGGCGTCGGCGCGCGTTTCGACCTGTGACAGATCGACGGATTGCATCGCGCGCAGATAGGGCATCTGGCTATGGCCATAGGAGACCGGCGCGATGTCGGCGACGATCAGGCGGTTGACAAGATCGGGGCGGGTCAGGGCCAGCACCATCGCCGCCTTCCCGCCCATGGAATGGCCAAGCACATCTGCGGGCTTGCCGATGCTCTCGATCACCTCGGCCAGATCGGCGGCCATGTCGGGATAGCCGTGGCTGTCGAACCATGGCGATTCGCCGTGGTTGCGCATGTCGACGGCGATCACCTGCCGCTCGTCGGACAGCCTCTTGGCGATCACGCCCCAGTTGCGCGCCGAGCCATAAAGCCCGTGGGCAATCAGGAGGGGCGGAGCGTCTGTTTCGGTGCCGTGCAGGATCGTGTTGAGCATGTGGTTTGTTATCGTGGATTGTCTGGTGAGGCCAGACACCAATCATGCGATGTGGTTGAGCCCCGACCTTCGTGCGCGTAGTCTGTTGCTTGGAATGTGGTGGGGGTCAAGGATGCGCGCATCGCCGGATATCGGGGCACGGGCCCGCGAGCTCGAGGCGCTGTTGGAAGAGAAGCTTGGCCTGCGCAAGGGGGCGTTCCCTGCGCGCGTGAAACGTGCCGGGCGGCAGATCCCGAAATGGGTTCATCGCGAGGCGGCGGTGATCAATGAAGCCTTGACGCTCAACTCCCATCCCAAGCTGCGCCACCGGATCGACCCGGCGCGCGTGCAGAGCGCCCACGACCGGATCCGGCAGTATCTGAACGGGATCGACCCGGCCGATCGGCGGTTGGGCCTGATCCTTGGAATGTTGGGCGCACTCGCCTTCAACCTGCTGCTGTTTGCGGTGCTGGTTCTTGGTTTTCTCAGGTGGCAGGGCCTGATCTGAGCCGTTTCGCCGGGGCGAGACGGTGCTCTTCCCAGGGTGCCCGTCTGACTACTCTCATTTGCGGACGAACGCGTCACCAAACCCTGCACGGCGGGCCTTGGCGAGGGCGCCGCCGACCTGGTCCTGGGCGAGGGGACCGGCCATGACGATCCGGTATTCGCGGCCGCCCCTGGTGTACTTGCCGATCCGCACCGGCAGGCCCATCGACTGAAGCTGCGTTGCGCTGCGCTGCGCATTGGCGGGGTTTCCGAAGGTGCCGACCTGCACATATTTGCCGCCGCCTTGCGTTGCCGTGGCTTTGCGCGGCGCGGTCTTGCTCGAGACGTGGGCCCGGGTCTCGTCCTTCTTGCGAACCACGACCTTGCGCGTGGTGGCGCGGTCGTCTTTCGGTTTGCCCTTGGACGAGATCGAATAGCCCGCCGCCTGCATCTCTTCATAGCTGTGATAGGGATAGATCAACCCCGGATAAAGGTGTGTCACGACCCGGCCGCTGTCGCGTTCATAGAGCTTGCGCGGGACGGTGTTGGTCCATGCGAGGCCGCTTTTCATCGCGCCGTCGATGGTCTGGTGGGCGCGTTTGGGGTTGAGCCGGTCATCATCCCATGCTTCGCGATAGCCGTCAGGGATCTTCTGGCCCTTGATCCGGGCGGCCTGTTGCTGATTGTAGACATGGCGCGGCACGATCCGCGTGCCCGGTGGAAGCGTGGCGGCGTCGACCCGGCGGGCGGGTGATTTCTCGTTTGACGATTCCGCCGCGACATCGCTTTGCGATCCCGTCGCAACGCGCTTTTTCACGGTCACGGGCTGGCCCCCGCGTATCACCGTTACTTCCTTGCCTTTGACATCGTCGGCCTGTTGCGGGCCGCAGCGGATGACGCCGCGACCGCGGTCGACGCCCGTGTAATAACGGCTGATGCCGGTGACGCCGGGGCAGTCGGTGGCCTCGGCGCTGCGGGTGACCCGGCGCGATTTCTCGGTGCTGGCCGGGGCAGGGGCGGGCTTGGTTTCGGGCGCCGGGGCGGCGGGTTTCGCTGGCCGTGGCGCGGGCGCGGCGGCGGCGCGGCGCTTGGGTTTCTCTTTTGCGTCCTTGGCCGGCTTGGGCTCGACCTCGACGGGCCGGGCCACCGGTTTCGCCTTGGGAGCGGGGGGCTCGGGTTTGTCCGTGGCGGTTTCCGAGGGTTCCGGATCGGTGGGAGGCGTGATCTCCTCGGCCTGGGCGGTCCGGCTTTCATCCGGCTCCGGCTCACCAGATTTTGCGAATGTCGGCTCATACCCACACAACACTTCGCGATCGCGCGTCACACGCGGCACCCAGTTCACGACGCCGTCGATCCCTGCGCGGATGAAGACGCAGCCGCGGCTGTCGACATATTGCTTGGCCGTGTAGGACTCGGGCGGCGTTTCGGCCGGGGTGTTGATGTCGCGCAGTGTCTGGGCCTCGGCAGCGACCAGCCCGACCGATGCGGCGATGATGGCTGATGCGAAGAGTCTCGTAAGTGTCATGTCTTGCCCCCACAAGATGTTGCGTCGACTGTGCCAAAAACAACCAGGCGAGTAAAGCTTGTTTCCGGTTTTACCGCGATTCTAGCGCAGATCCGCGGGCAAAGGGTTAACGGCATGGCAGGCCGCGATTCCGGGGGGTGACATCCGGCTGACATCCAGCTGCCGCCCGGCTGCCGCGGGCGGAGCGGTGAAGCGTTGCGTGAAACGGTAAACTGGGCGTGCGGTGGTGGTCACGGGAGGGCGCAGGTTTCCCGGTGGTGGCGGAGTCGGGTGAGAGGCCAAAAGCTGTCGGATGGAAGCGGTGTGGGCAGAGCGGATGTTCGGACACGCCCCGCCCGGACAGCGCCGCAGGCGCCGGGCGAGCGCCGGTCCGTCCCGCGGGCTGGCGCTTGGCGGCGTGGTGCCCCGCATGGATGCGGGATGACGCCGCGAGATAAACTGCCCTCGGTCGGTGTCGGAGCGCCCCCCGGACCGGCGCTCGCCCTCGGTGCTTTTGCGGTTTGCCTGCTCCGCCCGCATTGCCTCTCCTCGAACGCCGTCCCGGCAACCCGTGGCGGTCG
>NZ_JAWLDS010000101.1:0-10595 GCF_041686535.1 Aquicoccus sp.
ATTGGCCGAGCGTTTGACGGTGTAATTGCCCTGCACCCATTCCTTGAGGTGATAGACCACCGGGGTGAAGCGTTTTCCACCGGCCTCGTGATCGAATTCTTCCGAACCCGCGTCCTTGATGCCGGCGAGGTTGCGGGCGGCCTCGATCACCGCCATCTGCATGCCGAGGCAGATGCCGAGATAGGGCACCTTGCGTTCACGCGCGAATTGCGCGGCCTTGATCTTGCCTTCGGTGCCGCGCTCGCCAAAGCCGCCGGGCACGAGAATGGCGTGATAGCCTTCGAGATAGGGGGCCGCGTCCTCCTTGTCGAAAACCTCGGCATCGACCCAGTTCACGTTGACCTTGACCCGGTTGGCCATGCCGCCGTGAATGAGCGCCTCCTTGATGGATTTGTAGGCGTCTTCGAGCTGGGTGTATTTGCCGACGATGGCGATATTCACCTCGCCGTCGACATTGTGGATGCGGTCGTAGACATCTTCCCACGTTGACAGCTCGGGGCGCGGGGCGGGGGCGATCTGGAACGCGTCGAGCACGGCCTGGTCGAGGCCGACACGGTGATAGGCCAATGGCGCCTCGTAGATCGAGGAGAGATCATAGGCGGGGATCACCGCCTCGGGGCGGACATTGCAGAACAGCGCGATCTTGGCGCGTTCCTTTTCGGGGATGGGCTGTTCCGAGCGGCAGACCAGCACGTCGGGCTGAAGGCCGATGGAGCGCAATTCCTTGACCGAGTGCTGGGTCGGCTTGGTCTTGAGTTCGCCGCTGGCAGCGAGATAGGGCAGGAGCGTGAGATGCATGAAGATGCATTGACCGCGCGGGCGTTCCTGCGAGAACTGGCGGATCGCCTCGAAGAAGGGCAGCCCCTCGATGTCGCCGACGGTGCCGCCGATCTCGCAGAGCATGAAATCGACCTCGTCATCGCCTATCGCGAGGAAATCCTTGATCTCGTTGGTGACGTGGGGGATCACCTGGATGGTCTTGCCGAGATAGTCGCCGCGGCGCTCCTTTTCGAGCACGTTGGTATAGATGCGGCCCGAGGATACGCTGTCGGTCTTGCGCGCAGGCACGCCGGTGAAGCGTTCGTAATGGCCGAGGTCAAGGTCGGTTTCGGCGCCATCATCGGTGACGAACACCTCGCCATGCTCGAAGGGCGACATCGTGCCGGGATCGACATTGAGATATGGATCGAGCTTGCGCAGGCGAACCGAGAAGCCGCGCGCCTGCAAGAGCGCGCCGAGCGCGGCAGAAGCGAGTCCCTTGCCGAGGGATGACACGACCCCACCTGTGATGAATACGTAACGCGCCATGTGGCCGAGTTATCTCCCGTGACTGTAGGTGCGACTGTGGCTGCCTGGCCGATCAAGTCCTGTCGGGGCGGGCCGGAAAAGCCGCCATGTCACGGGATTTGAGCGTTAGCAGATTCGCATGAAATTGACAACAGAGCCGCAAGATCATGTTGTCGGATGGTTTCCTTCCCCAACTGTTTGAGGCGTGTCGCGCACGGGTCGGCGCACGGCTTGTGGCGCGTGTCTGGCCCGCCGCGTTCGGCCGTGACGTCAATCGGCCCGCGGGACCAGCGGTGCGCTGTCCTCATCCGAAGGTGGCAGCAGGTCACCGGCAGGCAGGTCGGGGTTTTCGTCGGTCGTTTCCTCCGCCGCGGGCGCGTCCTGCAGGCGGTCCATCACCGACGAGCCCGCGGATTTCTGCGCGGCGATCACGGTGAGCAGGAGCGAGGTGCAGATGAAGGCCACGGCAAGTATCCAGGTGAACTTGCCCAGAGCGGTGCTGGCCGCGCGTTGCGAGATAGCCCCGCCGCCGGACCCCATGCCCAGCCCGCCACCTTCGGAGCGCTGCATCAACACGACCCCGATCAGGCCGAGCGCAAGAAGAAGATGGATGATGAGAACGACGTTTTCCATGGGGCAGGGCGCCTTGATTTGCCTGTTTCGCGGCTATGTATGGCAAAGGGCAATCGGGTGCAAGCGATCAGGACGAAACAGTGGCGTTTCGTGCCTGTCGCCGGCCTGAGCGGGTGGATGCCGCTACTCGTCGACATCGTCCATATCCGCCTGGCCCGAGAGCGCGCGGCGGACATGCGACCAGCTCAGTCCGATCCCGAGCACGACCGAAAGCGCGAAGAGGCCGATCCACGTGTTCTGGTTCCGGTCGGAGAGAGTCAGCCAGCCGAAATCATGCAGCACCCAGAGCAGTGATCCGACCAGGGCGAGCACGAGAAACATGCCGAACGCACCGATCGAGCGCAGCGTGGCGCGCAGGTAGATGATGTATCCGGCCAGAAGCACCAGCCCGGCCAGGACGGTCACGGACATCTGGTCGGAATAGTTCGTCCGCGCCCATGCCACGAAATTCCATTCGGTCGGGTTGAACGTGGCTGACAGCAGCCCGAACGCAAAGACCCATCGCAGGAAGAAACCCATTCAGACCCCCATCAATCCCGGTGTCGCGCCAGTCTCGCGATGTCGCGGGCGCTTGTCCAGACGCTGCGGCGAATTTGCGGTTTCGCTGATCCGCGCGTGGCGATATACCGGCGCGGGTTTGATCCGCAAAGAAAGAGGACCGTCATGGCCAATGTCGTCGTTGTCGGCGCCCAGTGGGGCGACGAGGGAAAAGGCAAGATCGTGGATTGGCTGAGTGAGCGGGCCGACGTGATCGCGCGCTTCCAGGGCGGGCACAATGCGGGCCACACGCTGGTCATCGATGGAGAGGTGTTCAAGCTGCATGCGTTGCCCTCGGGGGTGGTGCGCAGCGGCAAGCTCTCGGTGATCGGAAATGGCGTGGTGCTGGACCCCTGGAACCTGCTTGAAGAGATCGAGACCATCCGGGCGCAAGGGGTCGAGATCAGCCCCGGGACGCTGATGATCGCGGAGAACACGCCGCTGATCCTGCCGTTTCACGGCGAGCTGGACCGGGCGCGCGAAGAAGCCGCCAGCAAGGGCACCAAGATCGGCACCACCGGGCGTGGGATCGGGCCGTGTTACGAGGACAAGGTCGGGCGGCGCGCGATCCGGGTGGCGGACCTTGCCGATGCGGCAACGCTCGAGGCGCGGGTGGACCGGGCGCTTCAGCACCACGACCCGCTGCGCAAGGGGCTGGGCGTGGCGCCGATCGACCGCGAGGCGCTGATTGCACAGCTCAGCGAGATCGCGCCGAACATCCTCCATTATGCCGGACCGGTCTGGAAGGTGCTGAAGGACAAGCGCAAATCCGGCAAGCGCATCCTGTTCGAGGGGGCGCAGGGCGCGCTTCTGGACATCGACTTCGGCACCTATCCGTTCGTCACCTCGTCGAACGTGATCGCGGGCCAGGCGGCGACCGGTGTTGGCGTCGGGCCGGGGGCGATCGATTTCGTCCTTGGCATCGTCAAGGCCTATACGACCCGCGTGGGCGAGGGGCCGTTCCCGACCGAGCTCGACGATGCGGACGGGCAACGCCTGGGTGAACGCGGGCATGAATTCGGCACCACCACCGGGCGCAAGCGGCGCTGTGGCTGGTTCGATGCCTGCCTCGTGCGCCAGACCTGTGCCACATCGGGGGTGAACGGCATATCGCTGACCAAGCTCGATGTCCTGGACGGGTTCGAGCGGTTGAAGATCTGCGTCGGATACGAACTCGACGGGACGCGGCTCGACTATTTGCCGACCGCGGCGGACCAACAGGCGCGTTGTGTGCCGATCTACGAGGAACTGCCGGGCTGGTCCGACTCGACCGAAGGTGCGCGCCGATGGGCCGATCTGCCGGCCAATGCGATCAAGTATGTCAAGCGCGTGGAAGAGTTGATCGAGTGCCCGGTCGCGCTCTTGTCCACCAGTCCCGAGCGCGAGGATACGATTCTCGTGACCGACCCGTTTGCGGATTGATCGAATGTCGGGAGCGTGTGAAATGCGGCGATATAATGCGGGGCAAGCCGATGTTTGAGCGTTTCTCCTACAAGGCGCGCAAGCGTTTGGCGATCGTCGTGTTGCTGGTTGGCATGCCGCTATACGTGGTGGTTGCGGTGTCGCTGGTCAACTGGCTGTTTCCCGACCCGCTCGACAAGCCGCCGGTCCTGGTCGAGTTGGTCATCTATATCGGGCTCGGGGTCCTCTGGATCTGGCCGCTCAAGGGGCTTTTTCGCGGGGTCGGGCAACCCGAGCCGGGGCGCGAGGATGACGCAGATGACGGTTGACCGGCATGTTGCTTGCAGCGGTTGCGCGAGGCTGCTAAGGCAGGCCGGGGAAACCTGATGGTTTTGATCGGATTATGGCGGGGCAGGCCGAATTGACAGTTCCGGAAAAGGCCACGGACAACGGGCGGGATGCGGCGGGCGCCCCGGTGCCGCGCCTGGAGATCAGGAATCTTCGGCGTGCATTCGACGGACGGGCCGTGGTGGACGATGTGTCGCTGCGCATCATGCCGGGGCAGGTGACCTGTCTTCTCGGTCCGTCGGGATGTGGCAAATCGACGACGTTGCGGATGATCGCGGGCGTCGAGATGCAGGATTCGGGCGAGATCCATGTCGATGGCCGCCTGATCTGTGACACCGTGGTCCGGGTGCCGCCCGAGCGGCGGCATATCGGGCTGATGTTCCAGGATTTCGCGCTGTTTCCACATCTGAGTGTGGCCGAGAACGTGGCGTTCGGCCTCAAGGGCAGCAGGGCGGAAAAGCGCGCGCGGGTTGCGCAGCTTCTGGGCGAGGTCGGGCTGAGCCGCTTTATCGACGCGTATCCGCATGAACTGTCGGGCGGCGAACAGCAGCGGGTGGCGCTGTCGCGGGCGCTGGCGCCGCGGCCCGGGATCATGCTGATGGACGAGCCGTTTTCAGGGCTCGACAACCGGCTGCGCGATGGTATTCGCGATCTGACGCTCGACATGCTCAAGAAGGAAGGCACGGCCGTTCTCCTCGTCACGCACGAGCCCGAAGAGGCGATGCGCATGGCCGACGAGATCGCGCTCATGCGCGATGGCCGGATCGTGCAACAAGGCGCGCCCTATAATATCTACAACGCGCCGGTCGACAAGGCCGCGGTCAGTTTTTTCAGCGATATCAACGTTATAAAGGGCAAGGTCCAGGGTGCCTTGACCGATACGCCGTTCGGTCAGTTCCTTGCCCCCGGCGTGCCCGACGGGCAGGAGGTCGAGATCGTGATCCGGCCCCAGCATCTCAAGATCGACTTTGACCGTGGCGGGCGCGGGCCGGATCCGACGCCGCAGGACGGCGTGCCGGCGCGCGGCGTGGTCGAGCGGGCGCGTTTCATGGGCAGCGAGAGCCTTGTCGAGTTCCGCATGGATTTCGACGGCTCGATCCTCAAGGTGACGGTGCCCAACGTGTTCCTGCCCAGCCCGGGCAAGGCGCTGTGGCTGACGATCCGGCGCGATCGGTGTTTCGTGTTCCCGGTCGAGGATTGACCGGAACCGCAAGGCACGCGCCCGATTGCAGCCAGTGTGACGGCATGGCATGACGAAAGCGTTAATGTCACGCGCGCAGAGGGGAGGCGCAGGCCCGCATGAGCGTAGGCCGGATCATCGAGGGGCCGGACTGTGTGGCCGAAGGGGCGGCGTGGCTTGCCGCGCGCGATGCCGGCATGGCGCGCGCTGTCGAGGCCGTGGGCGAAGTGCCGCTCAGGCTGCGCGCGGACGGGTTTTCCCAGCTTCTGGGCGCGATCGTGAGCCAGCAGGTGAGCGTGGCCGCGGCCGATGCGATCTGGGGGCGGATGCAGGCGGCCGGGCTGGTGACACCCGGGGCACTGGCCCAGGCGAGCGACGAGGCGCTGCGCGCGGCGGGCCTCAGCCGGCAGAAGATGCGTTACGCCAGGGCCCTGGCCGAGGCGGGGATCGACTATGAGGCATTGCGAGTCCTGCCCGACGCCGAGGTGGTGAAAGTGCTGACAGCGGTGCCGGGCGTGGGCGTCTGGACCGCGGAAATATATGCCATGTTCAGCCTGGGGCGGGCGGATGTGTTCGCGCCGGGGGACCTGGCGTTGCAGGAGGCGGCGCGGCTGCTTTACGAACTGGAGGAGCGGCCCGGGGAACGCGCCCTGCGCGAGATGGCCGAGGCACGCTGGCGCCCCTGGCGCGCGGTTGCGGCGCGGGTGCTATGGGCCTATTACCGGGTGGCGAAAGACAGGGAAGGGATCAGATGACACGGGCATTGAAAGCAACCCGCAAGGGCCCGAAATCAGGGGGGAAACCACGTTCCGTCGTGGTGTTCCTGCATGGCTACGGGGCGAATGGCGAAGACCTGATGGGGCTGGCCGATCCGCTGGGCGAGCACTTGCCCGACACGCTTTTCATTGCGCCCGACGCGCCCGAGACATGCGCGGGGGCGCCGTTTGGCTACCAGTGGTTTCCGATCCCCTGGATCGACGGCTCATCCGAGGAAGAGGCGGAGCGGGGGATGCAGGCAGCGGTGGATGATCTCAATGCCTTTCTCGACGGGGTGCTGGTGGACGAGGACATGCTGCCTGAGCAGATGGTGCTGTTCGGGTTCAGCCAGGGCAGCATGATGAGCCTTCATGTCGCCCCGCGCCGGGAGGATGAAGTCGCGGGAATCGTTGCGTTTTCCGGTCGCATTCTGAACCCGGAACTGTTGGTGGACGAGGCGGTGTCGAAGCCGCCGGTGCTGCTTGTGCATGGCGATGCCGACGACGTGGTGCCGCCCGCGTCGCTGCCGCAGGCGGCCGAGGCGTTGCAGGAGGCGGGATTCAAGGAGGTCTTTGCCCATGTCATGAAGGGCACGGGCCACGGGATCGCGCCGGACGGGCTTTCGGTGGCGCTGGCCTTCATGCGCGACAAGGCGGGGCTGTGAGCACCGCGCGGCGGGGTTAACAGCGATTTTCCGGCCAAGGATCGGGGGTGACGCGCGTATGACTCCCGGCTGACATCCGGCTGCCGGAGCGGCGTTAACCTTTTGGCAGGAAAGTCGGTTAACGCGGCGTGCGTTGCGTGCCTGAGGCCCGGCGCAAAATCGCGCGGCTTACCGCTCTGCCGCGCGCCGGGCGAGGATCAGGCAAGTGCGGGTCGCGGCGCCCATGTCCTGCACGCTGATCCATTCGAGCGGCCCGTGCAGGTTCTGCATCCCGGTGAACACGTTCGGGCATGGCACGCCCATCTCGGTCAGGCGCGAGCCGTCGGTGCCGCCGCGGATCGGTTCCGAGCGCGGTTCGAATCCCGCCGCGCGGGTGGCGGCATGGGCAAGCTCCACCGGCGTCATGTCGTTTTCGAGCCAGTAGCGCATGTTGCGGTATTGCGGCGTGATCTCGCAGGTGATGCGGGCGCGCGGTTCGCCGGATTGCACGGCGGCGCAGACCTCCTGCAGAAGCGCGCCCTTGGCGGCCAGCCCGTCGCGTTCGAAATCGCGCAGGATGAAATGCATCTCGGCCGTCGCCGCGCTGCCCTTCATGTCGGTGACCATGATGAAACCTTCGCGCCCCGCGGTCGTCTCGGGTGTCATGGTGGCCTGTGGCAGGGTCTGGACGATCTTTGCGGCGAGATGCAGCGCGTTCACCAGCTTGCCCCTGGCGGTGCCGGGATGGATCGAGACGCCCTCGATCCGGATGGTCGCGCCGTCGGCGGAAAAGGTCTCGTATTCGATTTCGCCGACCGCGCCGCCATCGAGGGTGAAGGCGAAATCGGCGCCGAGATCGGCGGGCAGGTCGGGATGAACGCCGCGGCCGATTTCCTCGTCCGGGGTGAAGGCAAGGCGGATCGGGCCGTGCGGGATGCCGGGACTGGCCAGCAGGTGGCGCGCGACGGTCATGATGATGGCGACGCCGGCCTTGTCATCGGCGCCCAGCAGCGTGGTGCCGCTGGCGGTGATGATGTCATGACCCTCTTTGCTGGCGAGATAGGGATAATCATCGGGCGACAGGCGCAGGTCGGGCGCATCGGGGAAAAGGATGGGTTGACCGTCATAGGCGCGATGGACGCGCGGCTTGACGCCGGTCGCGTTGAAGGCGGGCGCGGTATCGACATGGGCCAGAAGCCCCATCACCGGCGCGTCGTGTTCGACCGTGGCGGGGATCGTGGCCAGAACCGTGCCGTAATCGGTGAGCCGCACATCCGATGCGCCGATCCCGTTCAATTCCTCGACCAGCAGGTTGAGCATGTCGAATTGCACTTCGGTGCTGGGTGACATGGGCGAGGCCGGGTCGCTCTGGCTGTCGATGGCAGTATAGCGCAGCAGGCGGGATTCCAGTTCGGCGTCAAACTCGGTTTTCATGGGGGGCCTTTTGTCCTCGGAGCTTTGCCCTTCTTGTCCTGTGGGCAGCGTGCGAGGTCAAGGGGCGGTGGGGGGATGTTTCGATGATGTAATGCGCGTCGCATTTCATAGGATTCGCTCTCGCCCGGAACAGCGGCGCAGCCGCCCGGGCAGCACACGGCCGCCCCCCGGCCGGGTGCTTTTGATAGGGCGCGCACCACTTCGGACAGGGGATGACGTTGTGGGATAAAGTGCATGATGCAGAAGTCCGAAGCACCCGACCGCGGCCCCGTGCTGCCCTCGTGTTGGGCATCCCATGAATCTGATCGAGATACAGTATAGAGTTAATATTTCATAACGAAAACGGGCGCTTGGCGGGCGGCGAAATTTGACAGGGCGCGCGGTCTGGCCTAGCCTTCGTGGCATGCTGGACGAGATGGGCGAGCGGCCCCGGGGGCAACCCTGGCGGCCGTTTTTTCATGCCCGGCAAGGACGGAGGCAACAGGAACTCCAGATGAGGCAGATACGACCAGATGGCATCAGACCAGAACCGACGCGACCGGGAGCGCCTGCGGCGGGCGCTCGAGGTGGTGGAAACCCAATTGCGGGCAATGAAGGGCGACCTGGAGCGGCTGCACAGGCAGATCCGCGCCGGGCAAGTGAGCGGGCTGACGGATTCGGCCCGGGTGACACAGGAGATCCGGCAATGGCTGCGGATCGCCATGGAGATGGAGACACGTCTTGAAAAAAGATCAATCACAGAAGACCGGCGCGACCGACCCCGTGCCATTGACCTCGATGCCGCAAGGACTCGCATCGGGTGCCGCCTGGATCGCCTCAGAAGGGTCAGATGTCCAGGCCGCTTTCCTGAACGAATTGAGTGAGGAGGAGCTCTTGGCGCTGCCTTATCTCTTCGAGTTCTGGGCGCTGGAGCATCAGCTTCCGCCCGGGGGCGATTGGCGGACATGGGTTATCATGGGCGGGCGTGGCGCGGGCAAGACCCGCGCCGGGGCCGAATGGGTGCGGGCATCGGTCGAGGGGTCGGGGCCGCGCGATCACGGGCGCTGTCGGCGGATCGCGCTGGTGGGCGAGACGATCGACCAGGTGCGCGAGGTGATGGTGTTCGGCGAGAGCGGGATTCTCGCCTGCTCGCCGCCCGATCGGCGCCCGGAATGGCAGGCGGGGCGCAAGCGGCTCATCTGGCCCAACGGGGCGGTGGCGCAGGTGTTCTCGGCGCATGATCCCGAAGGCTTGCGCGGGCCGCAATTCGACGGGGCCTGGGTGGATGAGCTGGCCAAGTGGAAGCGGGCGCAGGACACCTGGGACATGCTGCAATTCGGGTTGCGGCTGGGCGAGAACCCGCGGGTCTGCGTGACCACGACACCGCGCAACGTGGGGGTTCTCAAGGCCATTCTGGACAACCCCTCCACCGTTGTCACGCACGCCCCGACCGAGGCCAACGCCGCCAACCTGGCCGCGGGGTTCCTCGACGAGGTCAAGGCCCGCTATGCCGGGACGCGGCTGGGCCGGCAGGAACTGGAAGGGGTTCTGCTTGAGGATGCGGAAGGCGCACTCTGGACTTCTGCGGCGCTGGAGGCGTTGCGGATCGAGGCGCCGCCCGAGATGGACCGCGTGGTTGTCGCGGTCGATCCGCCGGTGACGGGCCATGCCGGATCGGACGAATGCGGGATCGTGGTGGTGGGCGCCGTGATGCGCGGGCCGGTGCAGGATTGGCGGGCCTATGTCCTGGCCGATGCGAGCGTGCGCGCGGCCAGCCCCGCCACCTGGGCGCGCGCCGCGATCCGGGCGATGGAGCGGTTCGGGGCGGAGAAGCTGGTGGCCGAGGTGAACCAGGGCGGTGACCTGGTCGAGTCGGTGATCCGTCAGGTCGATCCGATGGTGCCCCTGAAAAAGGTCCACGCGGCGCGGGGCAAGGTCGCGCGGGCCGAGCCGGTGGCGGCACTTTATGAACAGTGGCGGGTGCGGCACCTCAAGGGGCTGGGTGATCTGGAGGACCAGATGTGCCGGATGACGGTGCAGGGCTATGACGGCAAGGGCAGTCCGGACCGGGTGGATGCGCTGGTCTGGGCGCTGAGCGAGCTTTTGATCGAGCCGGGGGCGAGGTGGCGGCGGCCGCAGGTGCGGGCGTTGTGAGGAGGGCAAGGTAGCGCCAGCAACGGGCCGCGGCGCGGCGATCCAACGGTCGTGTTGAGCTGTTTATGCCTGCAATGTCATCCTCTGATCGAAGTCGTGCATATTCGTGAGACCCATCGCCGGGCCCGGGGGCGGCCCGGCGATGGCGCGGCGGGGGCTGCGCCCCTTGTTCCGCGCCCAAATATATCGCCCTCCCCAGATGAGCGTCGTTCTCTTACGCGAAGGCGGAAAGGAGCACCGCGC
>NZ_JAWLDS010000102.1:0-9844 GCF_041686535.1 Aquicoccus sp.
CCGAAATAGACGGCATTCACATCCATGTGCCCGCTGTCGACGCCGATATCGGCCAAAACGCCGCCATTCTCATCTTCGTACACGGTGACGGTGTAAGAGAGGCCGTCCTCTTCATAGGTGAAAATCTTTGACATCTTGAGTCCCCAGGTTTGCAGTCATCGCGTCGCGCGCGAGGTTCAAAGGGCCCGACAGCGCGAACGCATCCCGTTTGCGATGACCGAGCATATCTTGAGATTACGATGACTCCGCGATTTCCACGAGTCCGGTGGCGACAGGAGCATGGTGCAGGCCCCGTGGCCGGCCATTTACAGGAACAATCGTTCCACGGGGCAATGATTATCTGGCAAGCGGAAACGACCTATACGCATGATCCGGCAGAATCAGGCCGAATCACGGACCGCAGGCCCGGGCCAAGGGTGGCCCGGGCGGGCTGGATTGACGTGGAAACTCCGCGTCCTAGCGCAGGTCGGGGGGCGTGGCCTCGGCGGCAAGCGCGCTCGTCACTTCGTCAATCGGTGCGACGCGGGTCTGTTTCTCGCCCAGCCGACGCAGGGTGACGGTGCGGTCTTCGACCTCGCGATGACCGAGCGCGAGGATCACCGGCACCTTGGCAACCGAATGTTCGCGCACCTTGTAGTTGATCTTTTCGTTGCGGGTGTCGGTCTCGGCGCGGATGCCCGCGGCGCGCAGGGCGGTCACGACTTCATGCGCGTAATCATCGGCCTCCGAGACGATGGTAGCCACCACCACCTGCCGCGGGGCGAGCCAGAACGGCAGCTTGCCGGCATGTTCCTCGATCAGGATGCCGATGAAGCGTTCGAAACTGCCCAGCGTGGCGCGGTGGAGCATGACGGGGCGGTGTTTCGCACCGTCCTGGCCGATATAGGTGGCGTCGAGCCGTTCGGGCAGCACGAAATCGACCTGGAGCGTGCCGCATTGCCAGTCGCGCCCGATCGCGTCGGTGAGCACGAATTCGAGTTTCGGTCCATAGAAGGCGCCTTCGCCGGGGTTGAGATCGAAATCGCAGCCCGCCGCGACGGTCGCGGATTTGAGCGCCTCCTCGGCCTTGTCCCAGACCGCGTCGGCCCCGGCGCGCATGTCAGGGCGGTCGGAGAACTTGACCGAGAAACTCTCGAACCCGAGATCGCGATAGACAGTGGAGAGGAAGTCGATGAAGATGCGGGTTTCTTCCTCGATCTGGTCCTCGGTGCAGAAGATATGCGCATCGTCCTGAACGAAGCCACGCACCCGCATTATGCCATGCAGCGCGCCCGAGGGCTCATATCGGTTGCACGATCCGAATTCGGCCATGCGCAGGGGCAGGTCGCGATAGCTCTTGAGGCCCTGGTTGAAGATCTGCACGTGGCAGGGGCAGTTCATCGGCTTGAGCGCGTTCACGGCCTTCTCGCGCGCGTGTTCCTCGTCGACCTCGACGATGAACATGTTGTCCTGGTATTTTTCCCAGTGGCCCGAAGCCTCCCACAGCTTGCGGTCCACCACTTGCGGCGTGTTGACCTCGACATAGCCGCCGCGGGTCTGCATCCGGCGCATGTAATCCTGGAGCGTGGTGTAGATCGACCAGCCGTTCGGGTGCCAGAAGACCTGTCCCGGGGCTTCTTCCTGCATGTGGAAGAGGTCCATCTCGCGACCCAGCTTGCGGTGGTCGCGCTTGGCGGCCTCTTCGAGCATGTGCAGGTGTTTCTTGAGGTCGTCGCGGGTCTTGAAGGCGACGCCGTAGATGCGTTGCAGCATGGCGCGGTTCGAGTCGCCGCGCCAGTAGGCGCCGGCCACGCTCATCAGCTTGAAGGCGTCGGCGGGCACCTGGCCCGTGTGTTGCAGGTGCGGGCCGCGGCAGAGATCCTGCCAGTCCCCGTGCCAATACATGCGAATGGGCTGGCCCTCGGGGATCGCGTCGATCAGCTCGATCTTGTAGGGTTCGTGCGTGCCGCGATAATGCTCGATCGCCTTTTCGCGGGGCCAGAGCTCGGTGCGGACGGGATCGCGGGCGGCGATGATCTGTTTCATGCGCGCCTCGATCCGGCCGAGATCCTCAGGGGTGAAGGGCTCTTCGCGGTCGAAATCGTAATACCAGCCATTGTCGATGACCGGGCCGATGGTGACCTTGACGTCGGGCCAGATCTCCTGAACCGCGCGGGCCATGATATGGGCGAGGTCGTGGCGGATGAGTTCGAGCGCGGGGGCGTCGTCCTTCATCGTGTTGATGGCGATGCTTGCATCCTCGGCGATCGGCCATTGCAGATCCCAGTGCGCGCCGTCGACATGGGCGCTGATCGCCTTCTTGGCGAGGCTGGTCGAGATGTCGGCGGCGACGTCGGCGGGGGTGATCCCGGCCGGATATTGGCGCGCGTTGCCATCGGGCAATGTCAGGGAAATCTGGGACGGGCCGTCATGCATGGCCTTGCTCCTCGTCGGTTTGGCGCCCACGGAACGCCCGGTTGCGGGTATCTTGCTCGCAGGGTGTTTGACCGGCCGGCGCGGCGGTGTCAAGCGGCCGGGGCACGGTTCCGGGGTCAGGGTTGTCTAAGCGCCGTGCGTTCGGCCCTGGACAAGACGCGGATGTCGGCGCGGAGCTGGCCTTGGGCATCAAAGAACGGCGTGGCGCGCCATGTGCCCGAGAGATTGGCGCGCAGCATCATCCGCAGGATGCGCAAGCCCGCGCGGTTGAAGCCCGTGTGCCGGTAGCCGCCGCCGGGTTTGGCCATGAAGGCCTGGCAGGTCACCGGGCCGAGCGGCGTGGTGTCGGAGAGCCGCGCGGCACTGATCCCGGCAAAGGCAAGGCGCGGGTGGCGCAGCGTGTTGAACATCGGCGCGCCGCAGCAGCTAGCATGCCAGCGGTAGAGGCCCTTGGGAGACAGCCGGAGGATGGCGAGCCGGTCGCCGCCCTGTTCGATCTGAACGCAGTCTGGCATGGTCTGCCAGATCGCCACGCCGTCCGGGGCGGGATCAGGCTGGCCCAGGGCAAGCTCGGCCGTGCGGCAATCGGGGCAGTGACAGACGACATGATTGCCCGCGGCGGGGGAGGCCACCCGGACCTGTCCCGCGACGGAGCCGCAGGTGCAGGAAAAGGTGACGCGGTGCATGGGCGGCCTCAGGCGGCGGCGTTCTTGTTGGCGGGTTTGGCGGATTTCCCGCCTGATTTCCCACCCGAGTTGGCGTCGATGAAATCGAGCACCAGCGGACGGATGTTGTTGCGCCAGCTCGACCCGGCGAAGATGCCGTAATGGCCCGCGCCCGGTTCGACATGCGACGCCTTCTTCGCATCGGGCAGCCCGGTGCAGAGATCGAGCGCCGCGACGCATTGGCCGGGTGCGGAAATGTCGTCCTTCTCGCCCTCGACGGTCTTGACCGCGACGGTTGTGATCTTGCCGATATCGACCTTGTGGCCATCGACCACGAATTCGTTCTTCGCGATCTCGCGATCCTTGAAGATGCGTTCGACGGTGGAAAGGTAGAATTCCGACGTCATGTCCATCACCGCGAGATACTCGTCGTAAAAGCGGTTATGCGGATCGTGATCGCCCGCTTCGTCGCGCATCACGCGCATGATCTGGTCGCGGAAGGCCGTGGTGTGGCGCTCGGCGTTCATCGAAATGAACGACGCAAGTTGCAGAAGGCCGGGATAGACCATGCGGCCCACGCCCTTGTATTTGAAGCCGACGCGCTGGATCATCGAATGTTCGAGTTGGCCCATGGTCACGCGACGGCCGAAATCGGTGACATCGGTGGCGGCCGCGTCGGGGTCGATCGGCCCGCCGATGAGCGTGAGCGTGCGCGGCTGGGCCTCGGGGTCCTGTTCGGCGAGATAGGCGGTGGCGGCAAGCGCCAGTGGCGCGGGCTGGCAGACCGCGATGACATGGGTGTCAGGGCCGAGCGCGCGCATGAAATCGACGAGGTATTGGGTGTAATCCTCGATGTCGAACTTGCCCTCGGACACCGGAATGTCGCGGGCATTGTGCCAGTCGGTTATGTAAACTTCACAATCCACCAGTAGCGATTTCACGGTGGAGCGCAAAAGCGTGGCGTAGTGGCCCGACATCGGCGCCACGAGCAGAACGCGCCGGGGGTTGGGATCGCGGCCGGTGACATTGAAATGAACGAGATCGCCAAAGGGTTTTTCGACCACGGTTTCGATATTGACGAGGTGATCGCGGCCATCGGGGCAGGTATGGGTGCGAATGCCCCAATCGGGCTTGGCCACCATGCGCTGGAACGTGCGTTCGGTCACTTCGCCCCAGGCTTCCATCCAATGCAGTGCGGGGTTTGGCAGCATGGAAAAGATCGGGTAGGATGCAAGTGCAGAGGCGGAGGCCCCAAGCCATTGGTTCGTGTTGCGGAAGCTTTCCATCAGGTCGTAGGTGGCCATGTAACGCATATGCGTCTCCTTCTGGGTTGCCATGTTCCGGTCGAATCGACCGGAACCGGTTCGCAGGTGCCGCACATGCCCCTCCGCCAGGGCGACGAATGCTGCGTAGCAGCGAAGATAGGGGTAATTTGCTGAGATGACAACTGATGACGCGGCTGATGACGCAACGGATGCGGGCCAGGAGCCCAATCTCGACAAGATGACCGCGAATCTCGCGCGGGTCGACGAGTTGTCGCAACGGCTGATCCAGGCCCTGTCGAGCCGCAAGCCGCCCAATGCGCAGCTGAGCGGGCCGGATGCGGAGCTTTTCACGCGCGCGGCGACGTCCTATTGGTCGGAAATGATGCAGAACCCGGCGCGGCTTTTCGAGGCGCAGGTCGAATACTGGGGCCAGTCGGTCAAGCATTTCATGGAGGCACAGCAGGCGCTTGTCGGCGGCGAGCTGTCCGATGAGGAGGGGCCAGAGGATCCGCGATTCTCGAACCCTTTGTGGAATACGCATCCCTATTTCCATCTCGTGAAGCGGCAGTATCAGCTCAATGCCGAGGCGATCCGCAAGGCGGTCGAGGAGGCCGAGGACCTCGACGACAAGGACCGCAGGCGGCTCAACTATTTTGCCCGGCAGATCGTCGACATGCTCAGCCCGACCAATTTTCTCGGCACCAACCCGGACGCGCTTGAAAGGGCGGTGGTGACCGAGGGCGAATCGCTGGTGCGGGGCCTGGAGAACCTGGTGGCCGATCTCGAGGCCAATGACGGAGAAATGCTGGTGCGGCTGGCCGATGACAGCGCGTTCGAACTGGGCCGCAACGTCGGCGCGAGCGAGGGGGCCGTGGTCTATCGCAACCGCATGTTCGAGCTTATCCAGTACGCGCCGACCACGGACGAGGTGCATGCCACGCCGCTTCTGATCTTTCCGCCGTGGATCAACAAGTTCTACATTCTCGATCTCAAGCCCGAGAACAGCCTGATCAAGTGGATCGTCGAGCAGGGCTATACGCTTTTCGTCGTCTCCTGGGTCAACCCGGGGCCGGAATATCGTGACGTGGGGATGGATACCTATATCGAGGAGGGGTTCCTCGAGGCAATCCGGGTGGTGCGCGAGATCACCGGGCAGAAGCGGATCAACGCGGTGGGCTATTGCATCGGGGGCACGACGCTGAACCTGACGCTGGCGTTGATGAAACAGCGCGGCGACACGTCGGTCAAGTCGGCCACCTTCTTTACCGCGCTGACCGATTTCAACGATCAGGGCGAGTTCACCCCGTTCCTTCAGGATGATTTCGTCGAAGGGATCGAGGCGGAGGTCGAAGAGGTCGGCGTGCTGCGCAGTTTCATCATGTCGCGCACCATGTCGTTCCTGCGATCCAAGGACCTGATCTATGGGCCGGCGGTGCGCAGCTACATGATGGGCGAAACGCCTCCGGCCTTTGACCTGCTCTACTGGAACGGCGACGGCACCAATCTTCCGGCGCGGATGACGATGGAATACCTGCGCTGGCTGTGCCAGCAGAACCTTTTCGCGACCGACGGGGTCGAACTGTGCGGTGCGCGCCTGCACCTGCGTGATGTCGAGGTTCCGGTGTGCGCTGTGAGTTGCGAGACCGACCACATCGCGCCCTGGAAGGATTGTTACCGCGGCGTGCAGCAGATGGGGGCGAAGCAGAAGACCTTTATCGTGTCGCAATCGGGCCATATCGCGGGGATCATCAACCCGCCCACGAAACGCAAATACGGCCATTACACGAACACCAATATGAGCGCCGACGCACCCGCGTGGATGGAGAAGGCGAGGTTCCACGAGGGGTCGTGGTGGCCGCGCTGGGAGAAGTGGCTGCGCCGGCGGTCGGGCAAGATGGTTCCGGCGCGCGTGCCGGGCGATTCGGGCTATCCGGTGCTGTGCCCGGCCCCTGGAACCTATGTGGCGACCAAGCCAAAGGTTTGATTTTGCAAGAGTTTCACGGAAATGCTGCATTGCAGCACAAAATCCTTGCAATGCTGCATTGCAGAAACTATATTCTTTGCAGACGCAGAGAGCGGGATGGCCCGCAACGCAGATGCAAAGGATCAGACCAATGGCAAAGACCCAAGACTTCACCGCCGTATTCCAGGACATGATGGGCGCGTTCCCGGTGGACAACAAGGCGTTCGAAGATGCCTTCAAGACCCAGGCGAGCCTGAACGAGAAACTGTCGGGCGTGGCCCTGCAGGCTGCCGAGAAATCGACCGAGATCTCGACCAAGTGGACCAAGGACACGCTGTCGAAGATGGCCGAGATGTCCAAGGCCCGCAAGGATCCGGCCGACTATGCCAAGGCCATGACCGATTTCGCATCGGCCAGTGCCGAAGTGGCCGCCGAGAACATGGCCGCCTTCGCCGAAGTCGCCAAGAAAGTCCAGACCGACACCGTCGAACTGATGATGGCAGCCGGCAAGGACGTGAGCGAAGAGGCCACCGCAGCCATGAAGAAAGCCACCGACGACGTGACGTCGGCCGCCAAGAAAACCGCGGCCAAGTAAGCGAGGCAATGTTGCGCCCCTGATCTTCCTCTCCTCCCGATGACAGGGGGCGCCATTCCAAAGGGCGGGCCATGCGGCTCGCCCTTTCTTTTTGTTCTGCTCTCGCCTAGGCTGCGATGCAGCGTTGCATTTCTTGGGGAGGACAACCCGTGGCCCAGAGCGACAAGCCGCTTTTGATCAAGCGATATGCGAGCCGGAGGCTCTATAACACCGAAACCAGCGATTACGTGACGCTGGAGGATATTTCTCGCTTCATCCGGGATGGCCGCGAGGTCCAGATCATCGACCTGAAATCGGGTGACGACCTGACCCGGCAATACCTGCTTCAGATCATAGCCGAGCATGAAAGCCGGGGCGAGAACGTGCTGCCCATCGGGGTGCTCAACGACTTGGTGCGCACCTATACGACCCAGGCCACCAGCGTGGTGCCGCAATTCCTTCAGGCCAGTTTCGAGATGCTGCGCGATGGCCAGTCGAAGGTGATGGAAAACATGGGCGCGATGAACCCGATGGCCAAGATGCCGGGGTTCGAGGCGATGCAGGCCCAGCAGGAAGCGTTTATCAAGGCGATGTCCTCGGCATTTGGAAGTGCCGCCACCGGGACGACCGGGCCCGAGCGGGAGGGCGAGGGCCCGACCGCGCCCGGACAGAAGGCCGGGCCGGAAAACGACGAGGACCTGGACGCGATCAAGAAGCAGCTGGCCGATTTGCAGTCGAAGCTCTCCAAGCTCGAAAAATAGGGACGATTTGCCATGACCAGCCCCGGCAAGATCACCTTGTGGGGGGTCGAGGTGTTCATCGCCACCGCGCAGGAGCGCTCGATCTCGGCTGCTGCGCGCCGGCTGGGCGCGTCGCCCTCGGCGGTGTCGCAGCAATTGACCAATCTCGAAAACGCGCTGGGCGTGACCCTCCTGGTGCGCAACGAACGCCCCGTGCGCCTGACCCCGGCGGGCGAGATATTCCGGCGGCGGGCCGAAACCATCGTCAACGAGGCGGCCCGGGTGCGTGCCGAGCTGGCCAATAGCGACCTGAGCGCGCTGACCCGGTTCCGGTTGGGCGTGATCGAGGATTTCGAGGCCGATGTGACCCCGCAACTTCTGGCGCATATGGCCGGGCGGCTGCGCGATTGCCAGTTCCTTCTGGAAACCGGGGCGAGCCATGTCCTCTATGATCAGCTCGATGCGCGGGCGCTGGACGTGATCGTGGCCGCCGAAATGGGGGCGGCGGCGGACTGGATGGAAATTCATCCGATCCTGGAAGACGGGTTCGTGGTCGCGGCCCCGAGGGGCGTGGTGGATGCGGGCGGCGATGTGCTGGCCCAGCTCAAGGGTCTGCCGCTGGTGCAATATACCTCGCGCCATTACATGGGGCGGTTGATTTCGGATCACCTTGCGCGGCAGAACCTGACCGTGGCGCATCGGTTCGAGCTGGACAGCTACCACGCGATCCTTGCGCTGGTGGGCAAGGGGGCGGGCTGGACCATCCTGACGCCGCTGGCGCTGATGCGGGCGCGGCGCTTTGCCGATCAGCTTGACGTGCTGGACCTGCCCTTCGCGCCCTTGTCGCGCACCATCAGCCTGATTGCGCGCAAGGGGATATTGCAGGACATGCCGGAGCAGGTTGCGACCGCCCTGAAGCCGATCCTGCGCGAGGCGGTTGTCGATCCGGCGATCGCGGCACATCCCTTCCTCGCGGAGCGGCTGCGGTTGTTTTGAGGGTGTTTCGTGTGTTGTCGAAGGCACCCCGCCCGGGTCGGGCGCCACCCTTTGACCGCCCCTTGGTCGGGATCGGTAATCCCGGTCAGTCGCAACACGCCCTAATAGCTGATCTCGGTGCGGTAGGCCGGGTCGCGCATGAGCTCGAAATAGTCCCCGCGTAGCTGGCTGGCGACGGGGCCGGGGGCATCGTTGCCGAAAATGCGATCATCAACGCGCGAGACGGGGATCGCGCCGCCGCCGGAGCTGGACAGGAATACCTCGTCGGCGTCCAGCAACTCGGAGAGCGGAAGGGCGCGGGTCTCGACGGTGAGACCGCGTGCGCGGCACATCTCGATCATGGTCTTGCGGGTGATGCCGTGCAGGACACCGTGATCCGAGGTCATGACCCTATCGCCCTTGAGCGCGAAGACGTTGAAGCCCGGCCCTTCGGTCACGTTGTCCGCGTGATCGAGCAGCGCCGTGGTGTCGAAGCCGTTATCCTTTGCCTCGAAGAGCCCGGCGGTGAAATCGCCCCAGTGATAGTTCTTGGCGCGCGGGTTCACGCTGTCCTCGGGGATGCGGCGCGAGGATTTGGAGATCCACAGGTGGCAGCCGCGTTCCGCGACCTCGGGCTTGATCACGTGGATATAAGGCACGCAGAAGGCATAGAAATGGTTGCCGCATTCGCGCGGATCGCGCGATCCGGGGATGAGCGGCACCCCGCGCGCGGCGCTCATCGACACGTAGGCGTCACGCAGGCCGGAACGGGCAACGATGTCATGCAGGATCTGCGCGATATCCGCGTCACTCTGGGGAATATCGAGGCGCAGCGCCTCGATGGATTGGCGAAAGCGGGCGAGATAGTCATCGAGGCGAAAGAAGCCGCCCGCCCAGACCGGCACCACGTCATAGGTGATGTCGGAATGGGTGAGCCCCCAGTCGATGACGGAAATCTTGGCCTCGTCGATGGGCAGAATCTCTCCGCCCATCCAGGCTGCGCCCTTGGTGAAATCCGTCATGGTCTGCCTCGCGTCTCAGGTTCCGTAGGCGCGAGACTGCCCCATGACCTCTTCGGCTGCAAGCACCAGTGCATCGGCGATGGCGGTGCATTGATCGAGCGTGAGATGGGCGGGCAGGCGGGCGTCGCAGGCGTGCAAAAGCATGGCGCGGGTTTGCGGCAGTTCGGGCGTGCCGCCGGGGATGAAATGCCAGTTCCAGAAGGCGCGGGCATTGTCGGTCGAGAG
>NZ_JAWLDS010000103.1:0-9804 GCF_041686535.1 Aquicoccus sp.
GGCGAGTTGGCGGAGTGGTGACGCAGCGGATTGCAAATCCGTGTACACCGGTTCGATTCCGGTACTCGCCTCCATTTGCTCTCAACGGATTAGAGAATTTTCTCTTGGTCCGAGATCGCGTTCAGGAAAAAGTTCAGATAGTTCGCTTTTACTCCAACCCAGTTTGGCCGTGAACATTGCCAGGCCATCGGGAAGTCTTGCGGTGGTTCTGCCGTCGATCGTGCGCCCTCTGACACATCTTTCAAGCGTAGTGGCGTAGTGTAGATCTATCTGCAGGCTCTGAAAGGAAATCAGGCCTTCGCCGGATTTTGCCGCACCAGCCACTGCGAAAGGGAACCCAGCGCTGGCGTTTCGACAATCGGGCGCAGCGTCGGGCTCAAACGCGAGCGGCAAGCCGCTCCTAAATCTCCAAGTCGCCACAAAGAGATTGCCACGCGCAAAGCTCACGCCGCCATTTTGCCCTGCAAGAACGCAAGTCCCAAGAAGTGCGCGAGCGCCGCCATGCGCGTAACACAGGGCCGGATTCAGACCGGACAAGAATGGCAGGAATTTCTATCTGCTGCATTGTAGACGGTCCGGGCTATTGCGGACCCGTGGTTGCCCTATCAACCCGCATTCGAGCGGTCAGCGACCGACCATTCAAGCGCAGAACGCTTGATCCGACTGCATTATTGGGCAATGGTGAAAGCAGGAGAAGCGCTGTTTGGGCAATGACGCGTCAATCTGTTGACTGTGATGGCGTGTCATTTGCGATAGAGTGATGGTGTCATCCCGTCTGACCGGATGCCCTGGGGTGGAGGTAAGGTCTATGATTGTCGCCAAACAGGCAGAGGCGGTCGGAGTGGTCGGCTTCCATATAGATTCTAACGGCAATGGACCGATGTACGCGGTGACGATCTCCAATCCCAACGGATCTTGGGACAAGTATTGCATGCAGCTGAGCCGGATCAAACCCTATACCAATGTGAATAATACCTCGTTGGCTTACGAGACCGTCTCGATCAATTGGCTTGAGGATGGCAATCCAAATGTCGCGGCAGACTGCATCGACCGACATCTGGAGAAAAGGGGCGATCAGGCCGCAATCATCTGGGAGCCGGAAAACCCCAAGGGCGCGACGCTACACATTTCTTGCAAGGCATTGCATGCGCAATCCTGCAAGATGGCCAAAATCCTCAAGTCGATGGACGTGGGGCGTGGTGGCCGGGTGGTAACGAGGACCGCCACCTGAGAGAAAGCCCGCGCCGGGATGGTCCCGGTCGGGTTCGATTAAGACACATGACCAAAGGGAGGAAATGATTTGGCACTCACGGAGCAAGAAAAGGAATCGGCCAGAGCATATTGGAAAACCAATGTGCGCATCATTCTCATCAGCCTGGTAATCTGGGCCCTCGTCTCGTTCGGCTTCGGCATCCTGCTGCGCCCGATGCTTGCGGGGATTTCCATCGGCGGGACCGACCTGGGGTTCTGGTTCGCACAGCAGGGATCGATCCTGGTGTTCCTGGCGCTGATCTTCTTCTACGCTTGGCGGATGAACAAGCTTGATGCCGAACACGGCGTTGGTGAAGAATAAAAGGGGCAGGGACAGATGGATCAGTTTACAATCAACCTATTGTTCGTGGGTGCGAGTTTCGCGCTCTACATCGGCATCGCCGTCTGGGCACGCGCAGGCTCGACCAGTGAGTTCTACGCCGCCGGTCGCGGGGTTCATCCCGTCACCAACGGTATGGCCACCGCCGCGGACTGGATGTCGGCCGCATCCTTCATCTCGATGGCCGGCCTCATCGCCTTCACCGGCTATGACAACTCGTCCTTCCTGATGGGCTGGACCGGTGGTTACGTGCTGCTGGCGCTGCTGCTTGCGCCATATTTGCGTAAGTTCGGCAAATTCACGGTCAGCGAGTTCATCGGTGACCGGTTCTACAGTCCGACCGCGCGCCTGATCGCGGTGATCTGCCTGATCGTCGCGTCTCTGACCTACGTGATCGGCCAGATGACTGGTGTCGGCGTGGCCTTTGGCCGGTTCCTGGAGGTCAGCAACACGCTCGGCCTCTTGATCGGGGCTGTGGTTGTTTTTGCCTATGCGGTCTTTGGCGGGATGAAGGGCGTGACCTACACCCAGGTCGCACAGTATGTCGTGCTGATCACCGCCTACACGATCCCGGCGGTTTTCATCTCGCTGCAACTGACCGGCAACCCGCTTCCGATGTTCGGCCTGTTCAGTGAACACACAGCCAGCGGGCAGCCACTGCTCGAACGGCTTGACCAGGTCGTAGATGAACTGGGCTTCAACGAGTATACCGTGCATCACGGAGATACGCTGAACATGGTACTCTTCACCCTGTCGCTGATGATCGGCACGGCAGGTCTGCCGCATGTCATCATGCGCTTCTTCACGGTGCCGCGTGTGGCCGATGCACGCTGGTCCGCCGGCTGGGCGCTGGTCTTCATCGCACTTCTTTACCTGACGGCTCCGGCCGTGGGAGCGATGGCAAGGCTCAACATTACCGAACTGATGTGGCCGGAAGGCACCGACGGCCAGGCCGTCTCGGTCGAACAGATCGCGGACGACCCCGAGTACGACTGGATGGCGACGTGGCAGACGACCGGCCTTCTCGGCTGGGAGGACAAGAACGGTGACGGTCGCATCCAGTACTACAATGATGCCGACGCAGACATGCAAGCACGGGCCGAAGAAGAAGGCTGGGAAGGTAACGAGCTGACCAACTTCAACAATGACATCCTCGTTCTGGCCAACCCGGAGATCGCCAACCTGCCGGGCTGGGTGATCGGTCTGGTGGCTGCAGGGGGTATCGCCGCCGCACTTTCCACTGCCGCGGGGCTGTTGCTCGCGATTTCGTCGGCGGTCAGTCACGACCTGGTGAAGGGGCGCTTCAAGCCGGATATCTCGGAAAAGGGAGAGCTTCTGTCAGCGCGGATCGCGATGGCCGGGTCCATCGTCTTTGCCTCGTATCTGGGCCTCAATCCGCCAGGCTTTGCCGCGGAGACCGTCGCGCTTGCCTTTGGCATCGCTGCGGCGTCGATCTTTCCCGCGCTTATGATGGGCATCTTTACCAAGGTGAACAACCACGGCGCCGTGGCGGGTATGTTGACCGGCCTGATCGTCACGCTGGTCTACATCTTCCTGCACAAGGGCTGGTTGTTCATTCCTGATACAAACAGCTTCACGGATGCCGATCCGCTTCTCGGAACTGTCAAATCCACAGCCTTCGGTGCGGTGGGTGCGATGCTCAACTTCATCGTTGCCTTTACCGTGTCCAAGATGACAGCGCCGATCCCGCAGGAGGTCAACGACCTGGTCGAGAGCGTGCGCGTGCCGAAAGGCGCGGCGGCAGCTGCGGCCGACCACTGAGAAAGACAGGCAGGGGCGGCGCATGCTGCCCCTGCCCGCACTGGCGCCCACTGGAATTCTTGGCAGGAAACGGGTGCATTTGATTGATTTCACTCACCAGATCCAGGCGGAGCCGACCGGCATGAGCGATGCGGACCCCAGTTTGATCGAGACACTGTGTCGTCATGCACCGTTCGATGATCTGTCCGAGGATTTGCGTGCGCGCATCGCTCCTGACCTTCGACTAATCGAGATCGGCGCGGACGAGATGCTTGCCCGCAAAGGCGACACGCTGGACGGGCTCTACGTGATCGAAAGCGGCGGTTTTGACATGCGGGCAGGCGCACATGACCTGGTTGCGCATCGTGGCCCCGGCGAGATCATGGGCGAGCGTGGCCTGCTGCGCGACGGGAAGGCACAGCTTGACGTTCGGTCGACCGAGGCCGCGCGCCTGATCCTGGTTCCCAAGGCGCATTTCAACACACTGATGGCGCGCAGCGGCACCGTGGCCCGTTGGTTCGCACGCGCCCGACCCAACGATCCGGACGACACCGCGCCCAATGCCATTGGGCTGACGGCGCTGCAGGTGTCGGACCTGATGTCGAAAAAGCCGATCACCTGCACGGCCGATGCGACGATTTCAGATGTGGCACGGCTGATGCGCGACCACGGCATCTCTTCGGTGGTGGTGATGGCAAATGTCAGCCTTGCCGGCATCGTCACCGTGCGGGACTTGACGCACAAGGTGCTGGCCGAGGATATGGACGGTACGGTCTCGGTCGGTCAGGTGATGACCCCCGATCCTGTCACGATTTCGCCGGACAGTCTCGGCCTCGACGCGCTGATGAAACTTGCTGATCTGGGCGTCAATCACCTGCCGGTGACCAAGGATGACCGCGTCGTGGGCATGATCGGAAGGACCGATCTCTTCCGTCAACAGGCCGCAACGGCCAGTCACATGGTTGCCGATATCGCAGGCGCACAATCAGCGCAGGACATGGCGCATGTAATGGAGCGCGTGCCGGGGCTTCTGGCACAGCTTGTGCAGGCCGGCGTCAAGCCCGGTTCAATCACCCGGCGGATCACCGACATCACCGATGCCATCACCCGCCGCCTTTTGACGCTGGCCCAGGAAAAGCTCGGCCCGCCGCCGGTCTCCTATCTCTGGGCAGCCTGCGGTAGCCAGGGCCGGCGCGAGCAGACCGGCGTCAGCGACCAGGACAATTGCCTGATCCTCGACGACGCCTTCCGCCCCGAACATGACGCCTATTTCGCCGAGATGGCGCGGTTCGTCAGCGACGGACTGGACACTTGCGGCTTCTTCTACTGCCCCGGTGACATGATGGCGACAAATCCGCGCTGGCGTCAGCCCCGCGGAGTGTGGCGAAACTATTTCGACCGTTGGATCAGGCAGCCCGACAACGAGGCGCAGATGCTGGCCTCCGTGATGTTCGATCTGCGCCCCATCGCGGGAGAGTTTGCACTTTTCGACAACCTCGAGCAGGAGGTTCTGGCGACTGCGAAGAGGAACTCGATTTTTGTGGCGCACATGATCTCGAACTCGCTCAAGCATACCGTTCCGCTCGGTTTCTTTCGTGGCTTCACACTGATCCGATCGGGCGAGAACCGAAACACCATCGACCTCAAGGCTTCCGGTGTCATCCCGGTGGTCGATCTGGGGCGGATCTATGCGCTTCTGGGGTCGCTCACTGCCTCGGGCACCCGCGACCGGATCGAGGGCGCGAGAGAGACGGGGGTGATCTCGGAAAGTGGCGCGCGGGACCTGCTTGATGCCTACGACCTGATCGCCGAGACCCGGCTGCGCCACCAGGCGGGGCAGGTTGCGCGTGGTGAAGAGCCGGATAATTTCATGAACCCCGCCGAGATGTCGGATCTGGAGCGTAATCACTTGCGCGATGCCTTCATGGTGGTCAAGACGATGCAATCTGCCATCGGGCAATCCAGGGGGGCACGCGAGTAGATCATGTTTTTCGAGCTTGTCGCGACATTCGCTGCGGGGATCGCGGCGGCTGGTCTGGCGCTCATAGCCGGGCATCTCAGTCGTGGGCGCCTACCGCGCTGGTTCGCGCCGGTGGCGGCGGGCGCGGCGATGCTGGGTTATGCGATCTGGTCGGAATACACTTGGGCCGCACGCACGGTGGACGGGCTGCCCGACGGGGTCGAGGTGCTCAGAACCGTCGAGGAAGCCCGCTTCTGGAAGCCCTGGACCCATGTGGTGCCGCAGACCACGCGGATCATGGCGCTGGACCGTCAAGGGGTCCAGACCAAGGCGGACGCCCAAGGCATCCTGCTTGCGGACGTGTATTTGTTTGCGCGATGGACGCCGCCCGCGAAACGCCCGCAACTGGTGGATTGCGACGGGCGCGCGCGCGCCGATGTGAGTACCGCTGCACTGGCAGACCCGGACAAGGCCAATTGGAGGAGTGTGGACGGCGATGATCCGTTGATCGAGGCGCTGTGCCAGTCGTGACATGGCCTGGCATGAACGGGAGAGGAGGCCCGCAATGTCGCAAAAGACCGTTCTGCTTGTCGAGGACGAGGATAACATCGCGCTTGCGCTCACCCATCTGATCGGGCGCGCGGGGTTTCGCCTGCGCCGCGAAGCGACGGGCAACGCCGCGCTCGCCGCCATGCGTGAGGACCCGCCCGACCTAATCGTACTCGACGTGATGCTGCCGGAACGATCGGGCTACGAGATCTGCGAGATCATTCGCCGCGATCCCGATCTCTCGGGAGTCAAGGTGCTGATGATCACCGCGGGCGCTGGTGACGTAGCGCGCCGCAAGGGATTGGCTGTGGGTGCCGACGCCTTCATGACCAAACCCTTTGCCACGGCTGATCTGACCGCGCGCATCACCCAGATGTTGGGAGAGGGCAGCGATGATTGAACGTCTGTCGAGGCGGCTGGGGCTGCGGCTCCGGTTCGCGCTTTTCTTCGCGGCGCTCGGCCTGGGGGGCACTGCGCTTATCGGTACGGGGCTCTGGATTGGCCACGCGCGCAGCGGCGGACCGATTGACGGCTACGTGATCGCGGGCGTACTTGGTGGTCTCGGTGTGCTGGGCCTGTCGGTGTGGATTGGGCTTCTTTTCGACGAAAACGTCGCCAAGCCAATCCTCGCACTCGCATCAGACCTAACGACCCGTGCGCGCGCCGATGTAGATTTGGATGTCGATGAGAGCCAGGCTAGGCATCTCGGTGCGCTCGCACCTGCCGCCAACGCCATCAACACCGCCCTTTCGGAGGCCCGCGCCGCTCGGCAAAGGGCGATCGCGCGGGAGACCGCCCGCATCGCCCGCGAAAAGGCGCTTTTCGAAGCGCTGTTTCGGGACCTGGGCGAGGGCGCAGTGGTCGTCACGCCAGACAATCGCGTAATGCTTTACAACCGTATGGCGCAGGATCTTCTGGGCGATATCGGGCTGGACCGCCCGCTTTCGGCCTTTCTACGCCCCGAGCCTATCACTGACGCGCTGTCACGCATGCAGAAGGCGCGCGTGCGCGGCGAGGTCACGGCCGAGACCTTTCTCGCTGCCTCGGCCGATGGTGCACGGTTCATGCTGGGCCGTGTGAGCCCGATCCTGTCAGACGAGGAACTGTCGGGTCATGTCCTGATCTTTCAAGACGCGACCGAGGAACTCAGCACACATGCCAAGCACGACCACCTTTTCACGGCGCTAATGGAAGGCGTCCGGCGGCCTGCCGGGACCATCGGCGCGTTGCTTGAGTTGACGGATTCGGATGAGGATCTGACACCCGAGACCCGTGAACGGGTGCGGCAGGGAATCAAGGACGAGCTTGCACGCCTCTTTGCTTGTGTCGACGACATGGGCAAGCGCCACGCCAAGATAAAGTCACGCCACTGGCCCATGTCACCAGTCGCTGCGAACCACATCTTCGACGGCATCAGCGCGAGCGCCGACACGCCGCTCAGGACCATCCGCAGCGAGGCAATGCTCAGCTGTGACGGGTTCGCAGTCATCACACTGCTGCGCATTCTGGTCGGGCATCTGTTTGAGCAAGGCACCCGCAACGTGCTGACCCTTTACGTTGAGGAAGACGCCGACGAGACGCGCCTGATCCTTGGCTGGCAGGGAGAGCCTGTGACCGACGGCCAGCTGACAGAATTGCTGTGCAACCCACTCTCGCCCGCCTATGGAGAATATTCCGGCCGCGATGCGCTGAACGCACATCAGACCGACCTGTGGTCCGAACCGGAGGATGGCGGCTACCGGATCGTGCTGCCGCTCGCCTCGGCAAACCCGCCGCTGACCCCCTGCGATGCCCGGCCCGAGTTCTACGATTTCAACCTGCCGGAGGCGCCCAAAGGCGATATGTCCAACACGCCATTGTCAGAGCTGAGCTTCGTGGTCTTCGACACTGAAACCACAGGGCTGTCGCCACGCGGCGGCGACGAGATCGTTCAGATCGCCGGGCTGCGGATCGTCAACGGGCGCATCCTGCATGGCGAAACCTTCGAAACCCTTGTTAATCCCGGCCGGTCGATTCCAGCGGCCTCGACACAGGTGCATCACATCACCGAAGAGATGGTGGCGGATGCGCCCAGCATCGCCGAAGCTGGGCGACGTTTTCACGATTTTTGCAGGGGCGCGGTGCTTGTGGCCCATAATGCACCCTTCGATCTGGCCTTCCTTCGACTGAAGGAGAACGTTATCGGGCGGCGGTTCGACAACCCGGTGCTGTGCACAGTGCTGATGTCGGCGGGGCTATTCGATCACAGCGGGCAGCACACGCTTGATGCGCTCTGTGACCGGTTCGGCGTGCATATCCCCCCCGAGGCGCGGCACACCGCCATGGGTGACGCCGTGGCCACTGCCGAGGTCTTCGTCCGCATGTTGGGGCTGCTGGAGGCAAAAGGCGTCACCACGCTCGGCGCGGCAATCGCCGAAGAAGGCCGCATGACGAAGATCCGCAAGGCGCAGGCCTATTGACAGCGGGTCCGCCCCGAATCTTCTACCGAGCCTTGGCGAGATTTTTCCGGCTTCGATGAGCTTGACAGGCCGGTGCCCCTCGCTTCCATCAGCGTGATCGGGCCTTTGTTGCCAATCACGCCGTGTGGCCATGCCTCGCTTCAGTATCTACGCACCGCCACCCTGTACAACTACTTCACCGATTTCGGCTTGTCGCAGATCGCGGCCGGCGCCGACAGTTTCACCATCCACGGCGAGCCGCTGCGCGATCGCGATCGGCTGGTCTCGACCGTCAATTTGAGGTCGGCAGTCTAGCTGGCGCTATTGCTCCGGCCCCAAAACGTGCGTCAGGCCTGCTTGATCAGGCGTATCAGGAAAAGCACGATGACCGCGCCAATGGTGGCGTGGATGATGGCACCTGCAATGCCGCTGCCGATGCTCAGACCCAGCCTCGGCAAAACGAGACCAGCCACAAAGGCGCCGACGATCCCGATCACGATATTGCCGAGAAGGCCGTAACCGTAGCCCTTGACGAGCAACCCCGCAAGCCAACCGGCCACGGCACCTACGAGGATTATAACGAGCAGACTTTCGAGAGCCATTTTGGATCCTTCCCATTGTACGTCCATTCATCCGAAAATATCGAATGCGTATTGCTGCAGCACCGCCGCAAAATGCGGACTAGAACCTGTGAACCCCGCGATGTCTCGCATGTTACCGAACACCTGGACAGCAAATTCGCTGCAATCCTGAGCTGTGGTCTTGCGCCCTCAATGGAACAACTGATGAAACTGAAGCTCGACGTCGATCCCGACATCGTTGCGGTGATGGCGACCAAGGTAGCAGCCGGGGAACGCGCTGTCACGGCCGCCATTCACGAGGCCGGGACCGGGTTGAAGCCGGCGTGGCGGTTTCAGATCACCAGCGCAGGGCTGGGCCCCCGGCTCGCCAACTCGATCCGAAGCCAGATCTATCGCAAGGCTGGCGAGAGCCTCGCTGCCGCGGCGCTGGTCTGCTCAAGGGCCCCGGTCATCGTGGGCGCGCGAGACACGGAGCCGCTGATCCGCTCGAAGAAAGGGCTCTGGCTGGTGATCCACTGCAGGCGGCTGGCAAGCCCCTGCACGGCAGCAGGATCAGGTCCGGAGAGTGGGAGAGACGACGCCGTCTGTGCCTGCGCTTCGTCTATTGGCGGACGGGCCACAGCCTGCTGGTGGCGGAAGGACGGCTGAACACGAAAGGTCTGGCGGTCATGTCGCGCTCCAAGATCGGGCGTGGCAAGGTCACGCTACTCACTGACATTCTACAGGACTGTGCGTGCACGTCATACCTGTTGTCGCAGTGACGGAAGCAAGAAACGCGACATCCTCGCCGAACCCATCCGCGAGCTAGCCAAGCTGGTCGACACAATTCCCGTTGTGTTCGACTTTAGGGGGGTGAATATGCACGAACTGGACCAACACGGCGTTCGGCGGCCGCCGACAGTGGTTCCTGTGCCCGTGATGTGA
>NZ_JAWLDS010000104.1:0-9498 GCF_041686535.1 Aquicoccus sp.
GTCAGGAGTGCGGCGATGATCGCCAGGTCGAACTTGATCTGCAATTCGCTGAAAATCCCGATGGTCAGCACCACGTCGTGCACCAGCGCGGCCACCGCCCCCAGCGCGAACTGCCATTCGAAGCGCAGCCAGATATAGACCAGCACCGCACCGATCGCCAGAAGCACCGCGATCACCGCCGTCTGGATCAACTCGCCCGAGACTTTCGGCCCGACCGATTCGACGCTGACAAAACGGATGTCGGGCACCGCTTCCTGCAGGGCCGCCTCGACCGCCTCGATCACCTCAGAGCTGACCGATTCCTCGCCTTCCTGCGCCTGTATACGCACCATCGCCACGTTTTCGTCGTCGTCGAAGTTCGGGTCGAAAATCTCGGTAATGGTCACGTCGCCCAGTTCGAGCGAATCGATGGCACCGCGATAAAGGCCGATATCGACCGGCTGCGCGCTCTCGGTGCGAATCGTCGTTCCACCGCGAAAATCGATGCCGTAATTCAGCCCCTGCACGAGGAAACTGGCCAGCGCCAGCAGAATCAGGAACGCCGAGATCCCCAGCCACAGTTTCGGGCGGCTGAAGAAATCCCATTTCGTGTCCTTGGGAACAAGTCTCAGGCGCATGTCGTCAGACCTCCAGCGTCTTGGGACGGCGGCGTTCAAACCACATCACGATGATGAGCCGCGTGACGAAAATCGCCGTGAACACCGATGTCATGATCCCCAGCCCCAGCGTGATCGCAAAGCCGCGCACCGGCCCCGACCCCACCGCGTAAAGGATCACCGCGGTGATGAATGTGGTGATATTGGCGTCCACGATCGCCGAAAGCGCCTTTTCATAGCCCAGTTCGATCGCCCGCGCCGGGCCTTTCGCGGTCTTGAGTTCCTCGCGTATGCGCTCGAACACCAGCACATTGGCATCCACCGCCATGCCCACGGTGAGCACGATCCCCGCGATCCCCGGAAGGGTCAGCGTCGCCCCGATCATGCTGAGCAGACCGAAGATGAGCCCGATATTGATGATCAGCGCCGTATTGGCAAAGAGCCCGAACATGCCATAGCTCAAGAGCATGAAGACCAGCACGGCGGCAAAGGCCACGATGGTGGCCACCTTTCCCGCCTCGATGCTGTCGGCGCCCAGTTCCGGCCCGATGGTCCGCTCTTCGAGGAAATCGAGCCCCGCCGGAAGCGCCCCCGCGCGCAGCAGCACGGCCAGTTCGGTCGATTCCTCCACCGTGAACCGCCCGGTGATGATCCCCGAGCCGCCCGAGATGTGCGCCTGGATGGTCGGCGCACTGATCACCTCGCCATCCAGCACGATGGCAAAGGGGTTGCCAATATTGTCGGCGGTATAGTTGCCGAACCGCCGCGCACCCGACGCATCGAACCGGAAGGTGACGGCGGGCCGCCCGTTCTCGTCGAAACTGGGTTGCGCATCCACCAGATCCTCGCCCGTCACCACAGGCGATTGTTCCAGCACATAGCTCATGTCCCGCTCCGCGCCGCGCCCGGGCAGAACCTCTTCGCCCGGTCCCGCGCGCACATCGTCGTCCGCGCTGCGCGACACCACCGGCTGGAAGGTCAGCTGCGCCGTGGTGCCGATGATCCGCTTCAACTCGGCCGCGCTGCCCAGTCCGGGCACCTGGATCAGGATGCGCTCGGCGCCCTGGCGCTGGATCGTGGGCTCGCGCGTGCCGACCTCGTCGATCCGGTTGCGGATGATCTCGAGCGCCTGGCGCACGGTGCGGTCATCGGTGGCCAGTTTCTCGGCCTCCGACAGTTCGACGATCACCATGTCGTCGTCGGTCGAAACCTCGATATCGTCCGATCCCGACCCGCTCAGGCTGGTGACCGGCCGCGCCAGCCCCCGCACGAGGGCCGCCGCCTCGCCGACCCGGTCGGCCTCCGACACGCGGATGCGCAGCTGGTCATCGGGGCCGGATTGACGCCGGATCGTGCCGATGGTCGCGCGTTCCTCGCGCAGCAAGTCGCGAATCTCGGGCCACATGCCCCGGATCCGGCTGCGATAGACATCCTCGACCTGGACCTCGGCCAGGAGATGCGCCCCGCCGCGCAGGTCCAGCCCGAGGTTGACCAGCCCCGAAGGCAACCACTCGGGCCACATCGCCACCTGCTCGGCCAGGCCATCGGCCGCGCCGCCATTCTCGATGGCGCGCACCGCGTCGTTATGGGTCTCGACCCGCGTGTAGAAGGCGTTGGGCATCGCCAGCATCAGGCCAGCCAACACGGTGGCCCAGATCAGCACCCGCTTCCACGTATCAATCTGCAGCATGTGAGCGCCCCCGAGTCGGCAACCAGTGTACGCGCGTTACGACTTCGCGGGCTCTGTCTTGTTGAGAACCTGGGAGATGGTCGCCTTGACCACCCGCACCTTGACGCCCTCGGCGATCTCGACCTCGATCTCGCCATCGTCCTTGACCTTGGCGACCTTGCCGATCAGCCCGCCCTGGGTGACCACCTGATCGCCGCGGCGCAGAGCCTCCACCATGGCCTGATGATCCTTGAGCTTTTTCTGCTGCGGCCGGATGAGCAGGAAATACATGATCGCGAAGATCAGGATGAGCGGAAGAAACGAGGCAAGCGCGCCGTCCATGGATAAACCCTTTCGATACGTGGCTGGCACGGGCCACGCCCTGGCGCCGCCCCGTGCAAAGTTTGGCGGAACCTATGCCCTGACCCAATGCTTTGCAATCCCCTCGATCCCGGTTTTCGGGCCGGTTCGGACAGCCGCAACCGTTCACCCGCAATCCCCCGTTTACCAGCGGCGCTTAAATCGGCCATAAGGCATCCACAACCACCCGAGTCACGAAGGACAAGACCGATGCATGACATCCGCGCCATCCGCGAAAACCCCCAGGCCTTCGATGCGGCCCTCGCCCGCCGCGGAGAAGCGCCGATGTCGTCGGAAATCCTCGCCCTCGACGAGGCGCGCCGCGCGAGGATTCTCGCCGCCGAAACCGCCCAGGCCGACCAGAACCGCGCCGCCAAGGAGATCGGCGCGGCCAAGGCCGCCGGGAACGACGCCGAGTTCAACCGCCTGCGCGACGAGGTTTCGGCCAAGAAATCCGAAGTGGCACGGATGCAGACCGAGGCGAAGGAGCTCGACCAGAAACTTGCCGACCTCCTGATGACCCTGCCCAACCGCCTCGCCGAGGATGTGCCCGACGGCGCGGACGAATCCGACAATGTCGAGATCCGCCGGCACGGCACCCCGCGCAGCTTCGGGTTCACCGCGCGCGAACATCACGAGATCGAGGGCGTCAAACCCGGCATGGATTTCGAGACGGCCGCCAAACTCTCCGGCTCGCGCTTCGTGGTGATGTCGGGCGGCGTCGCGCGCATCCACCGGGCGCTGGCGCAGTTCATGCTCGACACCCATATCGAGGAACACGGGCTGAGCGAGACATGGACACCCGTGCTCGTGCGCGAAGAGATGATGTATGGCACCGGGCAATTGCCCAAGTTCGGCGAAGACAGCTACAAGACCACCAATGGCTGGTGGCTCGTGCCCACCGCCGAGGTGACGCTCACCAATATCGTCAATGACATGGTGATCGACGAGGGCTATCTGCCGCGCCGCTATGTCGCCCACACCCAGTGCTTCCGCTCCGAGGCGGGCAGCGCCGGGCGCGACACCGCGGGGATGCTGCGCCAGCATCAGTTCGAAAAGGTCGAAATGGTCTCGATCACCCGACCCGAGGACTCGATGGAAGAACATGCCCGCATGACCCGCTGTGCCGAGGCGATCCTCGAAAAGCTCGACCTGCCCTATCGCACGGTGGTGCTGTGTTCCGGCGACATCGGCTTCGGCATGCTCAAGACCCATGACATCGAGGTCTGGCTGCCCGGCCAGAACACCTATCGCGAGATCTCGTCGGTCTCGGTCGCGGGCGATTTCCAGGCCCGGCGCATGAACGCGCGCTACAAGCCCGCGGATGGCGGCAAGCCGCAATTCGTCCACACGCTCAACGGCTCCGGCCTCGCCGTGGGGCGAACCCTGATCGCCGTGCTGGAAAACGGGCAAACCGCCGACGGGTCGGTCGATCTGCCGACCGCGCTTCACCCCTACCTGCGCGGCAAGACCCGGCTTTCCGCCGACGGCACGCTGGTCTGAAACGGCAGGTGCGGCTGCACGGCACCTTGACCCGCGCCGCCCGGCCCCTCATCTTTGACCCATGACACGCGTATTCGCCGTTTTCACCCTGACCATGGCCGTCGGCTTCGCGCTGGTGCCCTTTCTCACATCGGGCTTCAACGGCTTCACCCCCGACCAGTTCCCGGTGCCGCAAACCGATCCACCGGTGCAGCCTGCGGGCTATGCCTTCTCGATCTGGGGGCTGATCTATATCTGGCTCATCGCGGGTGCAGGCTATGGCCTCGTCAAACGGCCCGACGCGCCCGGCTGGCACGAGGCGCGGCCGGCCCTCCTCGTCAGCCTGTTGATTGGCATGTTCTGGATTCCGCTGGCGCAGATCTCGGTGCCATGGGCAACGGTGATGATCTGGCTCATGCTCGTGACCGCGTTGGCCGCGCTGTTGCGCGCGCACCGGCAGGACCGGCTCTGGCTGCGCGAACCGATCGGGCTTTACGCGGGCTGGCTCACCGCCGCCTCGGCCGTTTCGGTCGGGCTGATGCTGGCGGGCTATGGCGTCACCGGGCCGACCGTGGCCGCGCTCGTCGCGCTGGTTCTGGCCCTCGTGATCGCGACCGCCATCACCCGCGCCCGGCCCGACACGCTGGCCTATCCGCTGGGCGTCATCTGGGCGCTGATCGGTGTCGTGGTGCAGAACCTCGCGCCGCTCGACCCGGCCACGCTCGGCCTCGCCGTCATCGGCATCGCAGCCCTCGGGGCACAGGCCTGGCGCAACGCCCGCGCGCTCCGTTAACCATCTGGCGCAACGCATCGGACCGAACGGTTAACCTTTGCCCGGCAGCCGCGTGGCAGCCGGGCGGTGCACGGTTCGTGCACCGCGGTTTCGCGCCCGATCCGCCCCGTGTTAAGATTAACGAATACCCCTGCGGGCGCGGTCACTCGCGCCGCCCCTCCAGGTGCTTGCGCAGCTTCGAGGGCGCCTTCTTCTTGCGATCCTTGTAGGGGTTGCGCTCGCCCTGCCCCCGCATGAAGAGCCGGATCGGCGTGCCGGGCATGTCAAAGTCGTCCCGCAACCCGTTGACAAGATAGCGTGAATAGCTGTCGGGCATCTTGTCGGGATGGCTGCACATCACCACGAATCCGGGCGGCCGGGTCTTGGCCTGGGTCATGTAGCGCAGCTTGATCCGTCGGCCCTGCGGCGCGGGCGGCGGGTGCGCCTCGACCATCTCGCCCAGCCAGCGGTTGAGCGCGGCCGTCGGCACCCGCCGGTTCCACACCTCGTGGGCCTTCAGCACCGCCTCGCGCAACCGCTCCACCCCCCGCCCCGTCTTGGCCGACACCGTCACCAGCGGCGCCCCCCGCAACTGCGGCAGAAGGCGATCGAACGCCTCTTTCAGGTCGCGCAATTTCTGTTGTTTTTCAGGCTCCAGGTCCCATTTGTTGATCGCCACCACGACCGCGCGCCCCTCGCGCTCGGCCAGGTCGGCAATCCGCAGATCCTGCTGTTCGAACGGGATCTCCGCATCGAGCAGGACCACCACCACCTCGGCGAATTTCACCGCGCGCAAGCCATCCGACACGCTCAGCTTTTCCAGCTTGTCCTGCACCTTGGCGCGTTTGCGCATCCCGGCCGTGTCGAAGATCCGAACCGGCACGCCCTCCCAGTCCAGCGTGAGCGAAATCGCGTCCCGCGTGATTCCGGCCTCCGGCCCGGTAAGCAGACGATCTTCGCCCAGTATCTTGTTGACAAGCGTGGATTTTCCCGCGTTCGGCCGCCCCACTACCGCGACCTGCAAGGGCCGGTCGCGGGTCGGCGTCCGCGGTGCGTCCTCGTCACCATCCTCCACCGCCACATCGGTCTCGGGCGCATCCTGCGCGGCGCGTTCGGCAAAGGCATCCGAAAGTGGCGCCAACATCGAATAAAGCTCGTTCAGTCCCTCGCCATGTTCCGCCGAAAGCCGCACCGGCTCACCGAGTCCCAGCGAATAGGCTTCGATCAATCCCGCATCCGCCGCCGACCCTTCGGCCTTGTTGGCGGCGAGGATCACATGCGCCGATTTCTTGCGCAGGATCTCGGCGAACACCTCGTCGGTGGGTGTGACCCCTGCGCGGGCGTCGATCATGAACAGGCAGATATCGGCCATCTCGACCGCGCGTTCAGTGAGCCGCCGCATCCGTCCCTGAAGGCTGTCATCGGTCGCCTCTTCGAGGCCCGCCGTATCGATCACCGTAAAGCGCAGATCACCCAGCCGCGCCTCACCCTCGCGCAGGTCGCGGGTCACGCCCGGCTGGTCATCAACCAGCGCAAGGCGCCGGCCGACCAGCCTGTTGAACAGGGTGGATTTGCCCACATTGGGCCGTCCCACGATGGCGAGGGTAAATGTCATCTCAAGGCTCCGGGCGTGTCAGATCGCCCCGATACATCACCAATGGCTCAACGGAAAGCGTAAAGCGCCCCCTTTGACGAGACCACATACATGACGCCACCCGCAAAGACCGGGTTGGTGGTGGCCCCGCCGGGGATCTCGACCGTGCCGGTGGCCTCCCCAGAAACCGGGTCAAAGGCGCGGATCAATCCATCATTGCTGGCCACGATCAGTTGCCCACCCGCGATTACCGGCCCATAATGGACGAACACCTCTTTCTGCCGCCGCGGCCGGTCCTTGACGAAGAACGGCAGCTTGGTGCCCCAGATCCGGCTGCCGTCCTCGGCGTCGAGCCGCACAAGCTCGTTCTGATCCGAAACCAAAAAGAGCGACCCCCCCGCCATCCAGACCGGGTTGAGCGGCCCCTCCTCCGACGTCCAGCGCCGCTCCCCCGTGCCCGCGTCGAGCGCGACCAGCCGTCCGCCATGCGTGCCGACATAGGCCGTGGTGTCCGACAGGACCGGATCACCCGTGATGTCCGTTATGCGCGCGCGGCTGACGCCGTCACGATGCCCCGAGATCACCGAATTCCAAAGCCGCAAACCGCCGCCGCGGAATGTCGCCTGCACCTCGCCAGAGCCGAAGGCGAAGATCGCCACCTGATCGTTCACGGCCGGGGCCGGCCCGCCCAGAACGTTGTGCACGCTAGGCGTCGAATCGAACTGCCAGCGAATACGCCCGTTTTCGGTGTTGATCGCCCACCCCGTGCGGTCCCCCGCGACAAGATACACCGTGTCGCCCATCACCGTCGGCGCACCCGATCCCGTCGCCTCGAGCTTCTGCTGCCAGATCTGCTGGCCGCTCTCGACATCGAGCGCGGTCAACAGGCCGAATCCCGACGATACGAAGAGCTTGCCGTCGGCAACGGCCATGCCGCCCCCTGTGGCATCGCGCCCACGGTCACGCGGCGGCACGAGATCGGTGGACCACGCGGTTTCACCATCGGTGCCCGTCGCCGTCACGCGCGCCTCGGAATCGAGCGTGAAGATGCGCCCGTCCGCCACCACCGGGTCAGCGGTGATACGGTTGCGCCGTGCATCTCCCGCGCCGATATCGTTGTTCCAGATCATCTCCATCGCACCGTCAAAGGCCGGATGGGCGACCCGCGTCGCCGGGCTTCCGTGGCGCTGCGTCCAGTCGGCATTGGCCACCGCATCGGGCAGGTTCAAGGGCAGCGCACGGTTCTCGGGCACGTCTTGCGCGGCCAACTCGGCCTCTTCGTCGCTCAGGATGGCGCGCAGGTTCTCGCGCTCTCCCGGCAGGATGACCTGGCGTTCGGCGCAGGCGCCCAACCCCACAAGAGCGGCCAATCCGAGGGCCCAGCCGCAATTCCTGACCGATCGCGTTTGCATTGTTGCCTGTCCTGCCCGTGTCTCAGCCCAGATCATGGCCCACCTACCTTGTCATTCCGGCCCCGTCGTCGCGACGTTATCCGCCGTTCGTGACCGCCATCGCGTCGTTATCGCGCACGGGAGTTTCCGGTTCGCCGCCCAGTGCCACAATCAACTGAGATGCCCGCCGACGCAAGCCCGCCGTTGCCTCCTCGTTCTGTGCAATCTCCTGAAACCGCTCGATCGCATCGTCGGTCGCGCCGGTTTCCACGTCGATCAGCGCAAGTTGCTCTTCGGCAAGAATCCGCAACTCCGATCCCGGCCCGATCAACGACGCATAGCCCTCGCGACGTTCCTCGGGCGAAAGGCTGTCTGCCTGGAGCCCCAGCAGCTTGAACAGGGCAAGCTGGCGATAGACCAGGGGCAGTTCAGAGCGTTCCGACATCTCTTCCAGCGCGGCGACCGCCGCCTCTTGTTCGCCGGCCTCGACCTGCTCGCCCGCTTCGAGCAATGTGGCCACGGCCCGTGCCCCTGCACTCTCGGGCTCGAGCGCCGAAAGAGCGCGCGCGCGCTCCGCCGCGTCGTCGGCCTGCAATGCCGCGATCATCGCATCACCGGTCTCTTGGGCGGCACGCTCGGCGTTGGCCTTGCGCCATTCATTCCACGCTGCACCACCGACCAGCAGCACAACCGCCAGGATCGCGATCCATCCATACCGCCGCATCAGCGCGAACAAACGGTCGCGCCGCACCTCTTCGGTGACTTCCTCGATAAAACTGTCGCTCTGGCTCACGCGCTCACCCTCTCTTGCTTCCGCCCCTCTTAGCGCAGCACCCGCGCGCTGCCAAGGGTCGCACATGCGGCGATCATCGGGCGCTGCCAAAGAAAAACCTCGCACGTCGCCGCTTGAATTCCTTCCAGCACGGCACTAAACTGAACCCGTGAGTTCACTTTCGGTGCCGCAGCATCCTCAAGCCCCGTATGGTGCTTGCAAACGGCTGAATTTTGTCTAACCAGCCGACAAGCGCAGGAGAGCGCCCGGCAAATGGTCGCGAAAGGCAAGTTTTATGCGCATCATCCCGCTTCTGACGGCCTGCCTCGTGACAGCGTTCCTCTACCTGCTGATCATCGAACGCGACCTGCTCTTTGCCTTTGCGCGCGGTGAAGCCGCCGCCGAGGCCGCGCCAGACAGCACGCAACCGGAAGAGGTCGGCGCGGCGCAATCCGATGCCATCCGCGTCGTCGCCATGCGTTCCGAAGCCCAGGTGATCGACAGCGCCGTGGTCCTGCGCGGTCAGACCGAGGCCGCGCGACAGGTCGAGGTGCGGGCCGAAACCTCCGGTCTCGTGGTTTCCGAACCGTTGCGCAAGGGCGCCTTCATCGAAGAAGGTGAATTGCTCTGCCGTCTCGACCCGGGGACCCGAGCCGCATCGCTGGCCGAGGCGCGTGCGCGGCTCGAAGAGGCGCGTGCCCGCGAGCCCGAGGCCGAGGCCCGCATTCCCACGGCAGAAGCCCAGCTCGAAACCGCCAAGGCACAACTCGAAGAGGCCCGCATCAACGACAACGCCGCGCGCAGGCTCTCCGAGGGCGGCTTTGCCTCCGAATCCCGCGTCGCCTCTGCACGCGCCGCGATC
>NZ_JAWLDS010000105.1:0-9496 GCF_041686535.1 Aquicoccus sp.
GCCATGCAGGCCGCTTGGCACATGAAACGCTGGGGCACACGGCAGGAACAGATCGCCATGGCGGCTTCCAAGAACCATTGGCATGGCTCCATGAACCCGAAGGCGCAATACCGCTTCGAGGTATCGGTCGAAGAGGCGCTGGCGGACCGCGAGGTCTCTTATCCGATCACACGGTCGATGGCTGCGCCAATCGGTGATGGAGCGGCGGCCGCGATCCTGGTGTCCGAAGACGTGCTGAAAAAGCAACCCAAGGAGGTGCGCGACCGTGCCATCAAGGTGCGTGGATCGGTTCTGACAGGTGGCAAGTACCGGGACGCGGACGAGCCGGGCCTGAGCCGGATCGCGGCGAAAAAAGCCTATGACAAGTCTGGGCTGAGCCCCGCGCAGATCGATCTTGTCGAGCTGCATGACGCGACATCCTTTTGCGAGATTTTCCAGATCGAGATGCTGGGCTTTGCCGAGGATGGCCAAGGCGGCGCCATGGTGGAAAGCGGGGCAACAAAGCTGGGCGGCAAGCTGCCGGTCAACCTGTCTGGTGGGCTTGTGTCAAAGGGTCATCCGGTCGGCGCCACCGGCCTGTCGATGATCTACGAATTGGCCCTGCAGCTGCGTGGCGAAGCGGGTGAGCGCCAGGCCGACGGCGCGCGTATCGCCATGGCCGAGAACGGCGGCGGCGTGATCGGTTTTGACGAGGCCGCCTGTTCGATCATTCTGCTTGAGAGCCGCAGCTGAAGCGCGTCACGGCTCGTCGGTGATCCGCCGCGATCCCGACGCGCCTTCGCCCAGCAGGCGGGTTGCCTCGGGCTGCACCATCAAGTCGGCAAACAGCGTGCGCTCGCGCGCATGGCCGTCACTGTCGCCGGCCTGCGCGCTGCGTATCAAGGACTTGATGTGCGCGGCCGCGCGCGCGGGTTTGCCCGCCATGCGTCGCGCCAGGGCATGTGCCGCCTCGCGCGCATCCTCGGCCATCTCCAGCGCCAGCCCGCATTCGACCATCTGCGCCGGGCTCAGCGTATCGCCCGTCAGGGTCATTTGCAGCGCCCTGGATTGCCCGACCAGTTGCGGCAGCCGTTGCGTGCCACCGGCCCCGGGCAGGATGCCCAGGTTGATCTCGGGCAGGCCGAATTCGTGGGGGCCCACCTCGACGATCCGCAGATCGCAGGCCAGTGCAAGCTCGAATCCCCCTCCCATCGCAGTGCCGTTCAGCGCGGCGATGAAAATTTTCTCGCTGTCTTCAATCCTGCGCAGGGCAACATGAATCGGCCCCTCGCGCACCGGGCGATCCATCGAGAATTCCATCTCGCGCGCGGCCATCGAGGCCGATTGAGGCGCCAGGACTTTTAGATCGTAGTGCCGGATGAACACACCCGGCGCGCCACCGGACAGAACGCAGGCCCGCACTGTGGGGTCAGCATCGATTGCCGCGACCGCCTCGACCAGCTGGTGCTCCATCGCACGATCCATCACCCCCTCGTCGGAGTTGTAAAACGTGATTTCGGCAACCGGACCCTGGTGTTTTACCGTGACCTGACCTGTGGCCATCTTCACCCTCGCTTGAATTTGTCGTAACAGGCTAGAGGTTTGGGATTCGATATTCAAACAAACAGTTGATAGAATGACGTGATACCGGGCGACCGGTCATCTTCAAGGAGGAAATGTCGTGGCATCCCGCCCGGACGCGTCCGGAACACCAGACGAAAAACCCAAGCCGCGTCGCCGCAACAAGCGCGAAGAGGTGATCATGAAGGCGGCCGACCTGATGGCGCGCCATGGTTTCGATGGCACCTCGATGCGAGATATCGCCGCCGCGGTAGATATGCTGCCCGGGTCGCTCTATTATCACTTCCCGTCCAAGGAAGACATGTTGCTTGCCATCCACGAACGCGTGGTCGCGAACATGACCAAACGTGTCGAGGCCGCCGTGGCGGCGGGCACAGAGCCATGGGAGCGGATCGAAAATGCCGCCGTGGCGCATTTGGAAGGACTGCTTGAAACCGGCAACATGGTGTCGATCATCTCGCCGAATTTCGCGGAAGAGCGCGAGGAGCTCAACGACAAGCTCAAGGCGCATCGAAACGCGTATGAGATGATTTTCAAGGAGCTGTTCGACGCGCTCGATCTGCCTGATGATGTAAACAGGGGACTGTTGCGCCTACAGCTTTTCGGGGCGCTCAACTGGGTGCCGGTATGGTACCGCCCCGATCGCGGGCCCGATCGCGGGGCGTCACCAGAGGAGATCGCAAGATCCTTCGTTCAATCGCTTCGAAGCGGCTGCCGCCGTCGTTGATGCGGGTAAATCCCGCGGCAGCCACTGAAAGCTGCTGACCGGTGGTGGGACAGGCGCATGGGCGCAAGCGAGTTGACGCCGCCCCGACATCCGCGCTCCAAAAGGAAGCGCCCTGGCGGGGAGCGCGAAGCGGTGACGCAAGCAGCGCCATGCAGAGGCGTTTGCGATCTCATGGGGCGGTTCCTGCCTCAAAGCGCTCCGCCAAAAACCTGAAACACTGCTTTTGGCGGGGCGCGGAGCATGGCTTGATTGATGCGCCCTTCCCGCCTTTATCTGATGTCTCGGGTTAAAGGCGGGACGCTTTCGTCGCGGGATTCGCTTTGCGGCTCAGCTGGCCGCGTCTTTCCAATACGGGGCGCGAAGATCTTTCTTGATGACCTTGCCCAGGGCGTTGCGCGGGAACTCGTCACGCAATTCGACCCCGACAAGCCGTTGGGTTTTGGCAAGCCGTTCATTGGCCCAGTCGCGTATCGTCTCCGGTTCGGCATTGGCGTCCGACACCGGGATGACAAGGGCGAGGCAGCTTTCGCCCCATTTCTCGTGCGGCACGCCGATCACGGTCACGTCCAGCACATCCGGATGCTGGCCGACGATGGCCTCGACATCGGTCGGAAACACGTTGAAGCCGCCGGAAATGATCATGTCCTTCTTGCGGTCGACGATCTTCAGAAACCCGTCCTCGTCCATCACGCCCACATCGCCCGAACGGATGAAGGTGCGGCCGCGTTCGTCGCGCCAGATCAGTTCGCCGGTTTGCGCGTCGCGTTTGTTGTATTCACGCATGATGCCGGCGCCATACCCCGCGATTTCGCCTGGCGTCCCGGGGGGTTGTTCATTGCCGTCATCATCGAGAATTCGCACTTCGAATCCCAGGACCGGGGTGCCGACCGTGTCGAACTTTTCGGCGTGCTGGTGTGGCTTGAGGATGGAGGCGAAGCCTTCGGAGAACCCGTAGAGCTCGTAAAGGCCGGGCGAAATCCGCTCCATCACCTGCCGCTTGGTGTCGCGCCGCAAGGGGGACCCTGCGGACAGGACGGTCCGCAGGCTCGACAGGTCGGCAGTATCCAGTTCCGGGCGTTCCAGAACCATCAGGTATTGTGCCGGAACCATGAAGGTATGCGTGATCTTCTCGCGCGCGACCGTCGCGAGGAACCCGGACGCATCAAACGAGGGCATGACATGCAATGTGCCGCCCGCAAAGAGGGTCGGCAGCATCATCAGCCACGTTCCGTTGGAGTAGAGCGGCGTCGTCGTCAGCGCCCGGCTATCGGATGTAAAACCCATCTCGACCGCGTTCGAAAAGGCCCAATGCAGGCGTGCCCGATGGGTCTGCACGATTCCCTTGGGCAAACCTGTGGTGCCTGACGAGTAGATGATGTTGAACGGATCGTCCAATGCGTGCCGGATATCCGGCATGACGTCGGAGCCTGCTTGCAAGAGTGTTTCCACACTGTCCCAGCCATCCTGCCGGAACCCGAACGCGGCCCAGCTGCGAATCGCGGGCATGCGCGTCTTCAAAGGCGCAACCCGGTCGCGGAACTCATCCGACACGAAGGCTGTGACCGCGTCGCAATCAAGCAGCAGGCTTTCCAGTTGCTCGGTCGTCAGGAGACCGGAAAGCGGGACAACACAGGCCCCCGCGCGGATCGAGCCGAACAGGCATTCCAGCATCTCGATGGAGTTTCCCATCAACACCGCCACGCGGTCGCCCTTGCTGACGCCCGAAGCGATCAGATAATTGGCCACCCGGTTGATATTCGATACGAAGTCGCCCCAGCTGCGCTTGTGATCACCACATATCACCGCATCCTTGTCGCGATAATGCCGTGCATGCGTGGCAAACAGATCGGGCAGATAAACTTGTGGATCGTCGAGCCTGTCAGTCATGTTCCTTGCCTTCTGCGAGTTCTTGCGAAAGGGCTGCGACCCGTAGGCGTTCACACATGAGCACCCTTGCGGCGCCCGCCTCTTCGGGCCTGTGTGCTTTGCGCCGTGATCGTGCCTCCCTTGTCGCCCGATCGTAAAGCATAATTCGTCACTTGCCAAACAGGTGATTGTTAGATTTAACAATCAGAAAAGGGGGAGCAGGCATGGGGCCGTCAGAGCGAACAGGCGCAGGTTTGCGCGCAGCGTTGGGCGCACAGGTGACGCTGCCGCTTTTCGTTGCGCCGATGTTTCTGATTTCGGGGCCCGACCTCATCATCGCCGCGTCGCGCGCGGGTGCCCTGTCGGCATTCCCCTCAATCAACGCCCGAACGCCCGAGGACCTCGCGGCATGGCTCGCGCGGATCAGCGATGAAACCGCTGACGGCGCGCCCTGGGGTGTCAATCTGATCGTCCACAGTTCGAACGCACGTCTGGACGCCGATCTGGCGGCGACCGTCGCGGCCAAGGCCCCGATCGTGGTTGCATCGGTGGGGCCGCCGGACAAGGTCGCCGGGCCGGTGCACGAGTACGGAGGGCTGGTCTTCTCGGATGTCGCGACGGTGCGACACGCGCGCAAGGCCGTCGCCGCCGGTGCCGACGGGTTGATTCTTCTGACCGCCGGGGCAGGGGGCAACACCGGGTGGCTCAACCCGTTCGCCTTCGTTGCCGAGGTGCGCGCCTTTTTCGACGGGCCGATCGCGGTGGCCGGGGCCATCGGCTCTGGAGCCGCACTTTTCGCGCTGGAGGTGCTCGATGTCGACCTGGGCTATGTCGGCACACCCTTTATCGCCACGCATGAAAGCCTTGCGCAGCCGGCCCACAAGGACATGGTGGTCAAGACCGGCGCCGATGGCGTGGCACTGTCCGATCTTGTGACGGGAATACCGGCGAATTTTGCACGCGAGAGCCTGATTGCCGAAGGGATCATCACCGCAGACGGCGAGGCACTGCACACGGGGGCGCTGGATATCTCGTCGTGGAAAACTGTCTGGAGCATGGGACACGGCTGCGGAGCAACGACGGACTTGCACGCTGCGGCCGACCTTATCGAGACCTATCGTGCCCAGTGGCTGAAGGCTGCTCAGATCGCCCGGGGTCGTCCGGCCCAGTAAGGGGCGCGTATCTCGCGTTTGAGCACCTTCCCGGTCGCGTTGCGAGGCAAGGCCTCGACGAAATCCACCGATTTGGGCGCGCGCAAGCTGCCGATGCGGTCTTTGCACAGGGCGATCAGGTCAGCGGCGTCAACCGTGCCGCCAGCGCGCAGTTCGACCACGGCCTTGACCGCCTCGCCCCAGTCCGGGTCGGGCACGCCGATCACCGCCGCCTCCACGACGTCGGGATGCGCCAGCAATTCGCGCTCGACCTCTGCGGGGTAGATGTTGAACCCGCCCGAGATGATTACATCCTTCTTGCGGTCCACGAGCGTCACGTATCCGTCGGCGTCCATTTCGCCGATATCGCCGGTCAGATACCAGCCATTGCGAAAGGCGGCTCCGGTGGCCTCGGTATTGTTTTCGTAGCCCGGCGTGACACCCCAGCCCCTGACCGCCACCTCGCCGGGGGTGCCGGGTGGTACGGGTTGGCCGTCCCCGTCCACGATTCCGACGCGTCGCATGATCGAGGCCCGCCCGATGGACATCAAACGCCGGTCCCATGGTTCCCCGTCGTGGGGGCGGTGATCTTCGGGCGGCAGGAAACTTATCGGCCCCAAGGCCTCGGCCTGACCGTAGAAATTGCTCATCACCGGACCGAAGGCCGCGATCGCCTCGCGCAGTTTTTCAGGCGCCATCGGCGCGGCCGCGTAAACGAACCGGTGCAGGCTGGAATAGTCATGCGCGAGCAGGGCAGAGTCTGCCAGCATGCGGTAGATAACCGTTGGAGGCAGGAACAGGATCTGGGCGCGTTCTCGCTCGATCGCGGCCAGCAGCTCGCCCGGCTCGGCGCTGTCGATCAGAATATGCGTCGAGCCGGTTATCGTCAGCGCGAAGATGAATGTCCCGGCGAAATGCGTCATCGGCGCCGCCACCAGGTGCCGCACGGGGCCGTGCACCTGCATGGCGTGCAACATGTCCATCGACGTGATCAGGCTGGTCAGATGCGTGTGGCGCACCCCCTTGGATCGGCCCGTTGTCCCCGATGTCGAATACAGCGTCCACAGATCCTGCGGATCATGCGCGATATCCGGTGCCAGTGTCCCGGCGGGTTCCCTCCAGGCCCCCATCGCGCTCGGCTCATCGCCATCAATCGCGATCATGCTGCGGATTGCCGGGCAGGATCGGCCCACCTCTTCGACTTCATGGCGATAGGCGCTGTGATAAAACATCATCTCGACGCCAAGATCGCCGAGGATTGCCGCGTTCTGCCCGACAGAATTGCGCACATTGACTGGCACCATGACGCACCCCGCGCGAAATAGGCCCAGCATCGCCTCCAGGCCGCGCCAGTCGTTGTGCATGTAAATCCCGACGCGGGTTCCGGGGCCGAATCCGTCGCGTGCCAGGGCCGCGGCAATGCGATGCGTGCTGGCCTGTGATTGCGCATATGTCCGGGCGATCTCGCCCTGCTTGACGAAATGCGCATCCGGCGAAAGCGCGGCGGAGCGGTCAAAGAAGTCGATCAAGCGCATGGCCTATCCCATCGTCGCCGGGAGGAAGGTTGCGATCGCCGGGAAGGCGAGCAGCAGGGCCAACACGATCATCTCGATGAACAGGAAGGGCAACACGCCCTTGAAAAGCTGTCCGGTGCGCACAAGCCCTCCGGAAGATGCCAGCACCGCGTACAAGTTCAGCCCGACAGGGGGCGAAATGGCCGCGATCTCGATCAGTTTCACGATGATCACCGCGAACCAGATCGCGTCGATACCAAGGGCCTGGCTGATCGGAAAGAGGAACGGGACCGCGATGACCAGAAGCGACACCGAGTCAAGAAACATGCCCAGGATCAGGAACAGCGCCACCGCCATGACGAAAAATCCGAAGACGCCAAGCTCTGCGGTGGTCACAAGGGTGCGGATGTCGCCGATGAAGCCGCTGATCAACAGGAAGCGGCTGAATATCAGGCCGCCGATCACGATCAGAAAGATCATCGCCGTGATGCGCGCCGATTCGAGCAGCGAATCCCAAATGCCGCCGGCCCCGATCCGGCGCATCGAGAGGGCGATGAAAAGCGCACCTGCCGCGCCCACGGCACCGGCAGCCGAAGGCGGGAACAGGCCTGAATAGATACCGCCCATGACCAGCACCATCAAAAGCAGCACGCTCCAGACCTTGCTGATGGCCCGGAAACGCATCGGCCAGGTGATCTTTTCCTTCAGGGGCGGGGCCCACTCTGGGCGAAATTGCAAGAAGACACGAATGCCCAGCATGTAGGCTCCCGCCGTCAAGAGCCCCGGCAGGATGCCGGCGATCAACAGCGCGCCCACAGGTTCGCCCGTCAGCAGGGCGAAAAGCACCATCGCGATGGACGGCGGGATCAGCCCCGCAAGCGTGCCCGCCGCCGCGATACAGCCGGCCGACACGCCGGGGTCGTAGCGGAATTTCACCATCTCCGGCAGCGCCATTCGCGTGAAGACCCCCGAGGCCACAACCGTGGAGCCCGAGGCGGCCGCGAAGCCTGCCTGCGCAAGGATGGTCGCCATGAACAGGCTGCCACGCACCCGGCTCAGCAGGGCCTGCGCCGCGCCGTAAAGATCGCCGATGATACCGGCCCGGCCGGCGATCGCGCCCATGAGGACGAACATGGGCACAACGACGAAATTATAGTCGCTGGCCAGCGTGTAGGGGGTCGTCTTGAACGTCGTGAGAACGAAGGACGCGCCCACGCTCAGGTAAAGGCCGATCGCGGCCACACCCGCGAGCGATACGCCGACCGGCACACCGATCGCCAGGAGCATCAAAAGGCATGCGAAGGCCAGTCCGCCTTGCTCCAGGCCGCTCATTGTTCAGGTATCTCCCGGCTCGATCCACCAATCGCCTGAAGGACCAGAACCATGATCGTCAGCAAGGCCCCGACCGCGCAGGCCACTTTTGCAGGCCAGATCGGATAGCCCAGCGTCGCAGCGGATTTTTCCCAGAATGACACGCTGTCGAGCGCCAGTTCGATCGCACCATAGGCAATGAGGCCGAACACGAGAAGGCCCATCATCTGGCTGAGCCACCATCCGGCCACCTTCACCGCGCGCGGCAGATAGGGCTGGAACAGATCGACCCCGATATGCGCGCGGTGCCGTTGGACCAGCGGCCAGGCCAGAAAGATCGCCGCTGCCGCCAAAGTGCCCGACATATCGACCTTGAAGGACAGAAAGACTCCGAAAACCTCCCCCAGGATGATATCGGCTGCTCCAACGGCCATCACGACGAACAATGTGACCGCGCAGATCGAGATCGCCGCGCGCTCCAGCACTGTCGCATCGCGGCCGATACTTGCAAGGGAAGCGACAAACCCGCGCTTCCCTTGCTCTTTTTCATTGCTTGCGCGCATTATTCGAAGCTTTTGGCCGCTTCGCGCTGCAAGGGAATGATCGGGGCGATTGTGTCCCCCAGGCCGTCGTCGCCCATGCTTTCCTCCCAAACCGCGATCATGTCGGGTGACTTGTCGACGAAAGCGTCCATGTCGGCGAGTTCGACCATCTGGCCGCCAGCTTCATTGAAGGTCGCGTAAGCCTCGGCCTCGGCGCCTTCCAGCCATTCCAGATCCTTCTGCATCGCATCCTGCGCCACTTCCGTCATCAACTCACGCACGCTTTCGGGCCATGCTTCCCACGTCGTCCTGGGAGCGTAAAGCTGGAAAGTCGTGAACGTGCCGGTGTTGATGTCCGAGACATAGGGGGCAACGCTTTGCAGCGAGAAGAAGGGCACCCATTCGATCGGTCCGAAGTTGCAATCCAGTGTGCCGCGCTGCAATCCTTCGCGGATCTCTGTGGCCTGAACACGCGTTGGCACCATGTCATAGGCTTCCATCCAGATCGGCACGTAGGCGCCGCCCACAGCCCGCACGCGCAGGCCTGCCAGGTCGGACATCTGGTTGATCGGCTTGTTGCAGGTCAGCCGATAGGGCGAGGTCACGGTCCATTTGATCGGATGCAGGTTCAGGGCTTCCAGTTCGGCCTGCGTCGGCTCGGCGTTGTAAACTTCACCCGCAAGCTTTTGCGCGGTCGGCGCATCGGCGGAAACACGGTTCAGAAGCCCTCCCCCGACAGATGTCAGCGGCATCTCCGAGGCATGCACCGCCTGGGCGAAGACGCCCAGATCGACGGCGCCGCTGGATACGAGATTCTTGACCTCC
>NZ_JAWLDS010000106.1:0-9415 GCF_041686535.1 Aquicoccus sp.
CGTCCGGCGCACTGAAAAACAGGAGCGCCGCGCCAGCATGACAAGCATTTGTGGCGCGATCCGACCGGCTCGGAGCGTTTCCGCAACCGCGAATACAGCCCGCGGTCAAAAACGCTTGATCCGCGGGCCTCGTCAGGTGATCTTGACGTCAGATGGTAGGCCACTTGGGGAATGTCGGTCTAAAGCGTCAACAGACTTGGAAAATTAGGGCTGGACCGATGAGTGTAGAGTTGGACCGCTTGTACGAGGCCGCAGGTTTCCTGCCGCCGGAAATCCGCTTGGCGCTCGCGCGGACACCGGACGGCTCTCTCTGTCGCTCTCTGCCACCGCGCCGCGTGGCTCTTCTATGGTGCGACATCTCTGGTTTCACGCGGCACACCAACACACTTCTCGCCACACGGCAGGATGGCGTGGAGGAGTTGCACCGGCAGTTGAAGGAGCACTATTGCGAGATGATCACAATGATCGTCGAGTTCGGCGGTGAGCCGGCTGTCTTTGTTGGCGATGGACTGCTGTCCACGTGGCCGGCGGAGGGGCCTGACATGAGCGATGCAGTCGTGGGGGCGGTGGCAGCGGCAAATGCGTTGCGCGATCGTTGCTGCAATGGCGGAACACTGTTTGACATGAACCTAAACGTGGCCTGCGGGGAGTTGCAGACCGTCGAGCTCGGCGGTCGGCACAACCAGTGGCTGTCCACGTCTCTCGGCTCGGCAATTAGGGAACTGAGGGGTATCGCATCCTGCAGAGCGCCAAACGACGTCATCCTGACCCGAAATGTGGCTCGCCTCTGTCCACCTGATGCACTGACCGAGGAGATTGCCGACGGCCTTGCGCTGAGGCTCATGCATTTTCCGTACGTGAAGCCAATTCGCGCCGCCGCGCTGCCGCTGCCTTCCGAGGAGGCCTGGGCGGCGGTGATCTCGCGCGTGCCGCGCTACATCGCCAGTTGGATTGAAACTGTCGGCCTAGAATGGCTTGCCGAACTGCGCCCGGTGACCGCGCTCACAATTGCGCTGCATGATTTCGATCAGAGCGCCGAGGATGCCGGAGATCGTCTCGGTACGATTGTGCAGACCATACAGGAAATCACCCAAGGCTTCGATGGCTCACTAGCCAACGTCCTTGTCGACGAAAAGGGTGCATCATTGCTCGTAACCTTCGGCACGCCACCGGATGCCCATTCGGACGATCCGCTGAGGTCGGTGCTGACAGGCAAGGAAATAGCCCGGGCACTGGCGCAGATGAAGGTCCGCGCCAGTGCCGGCGTCGCCACGGCGCGTGCCTTCTGCGGCATCGTCGGAACCCCGCAGCATCGCTCTCTTCTAATACTAAGCGATGGGATTAACACATCCTCACGGCTCGCGTGGGCAACTGCCGACGGGATACTGGTGGATGCACCAACGATGCGCGCCACGCGCGCCACAGCGGGGTATGACGCCCAGCCGCAGACCTTCTGGCTGAAAGGTCAAGACGAGGCGGTGCAAGCCTGGGCGCTCACCGGCGAGGCGATAGGCGACGAAGAAGGTCCAAGGGTCGCAGGGCGCAGCGCAGAAATCGGTATGCTTCTCCGGCTGTGGGCCACGGGGGGCGAGGGCGAGGAGGGCACCGGTGTCATCGTTGAGGGCGAATCCGGCAGTGGCAAAACGACTTTGGCGCGGGCCCTGCGCAACGACATTGAAAACGCCGGTGGCTGCTTCCGCATTGAAACCGCCTCATCCATCGAACGAGAGACGCCCTACGGTGCGCTGCGTCGAGTGATTGGCGAGGCGGTCGGGGTAACCTCCGGCATGACGTTGTCGGAACGCCGAGAGGCAGTATTGAACAATTTGTCGCACGACCTGCACGAGCTTGCGCCGCTTCTCGACGCTGTATTTCCGACCGGATTGGAGGAGACAGCCCTCACGGCAGAATTGATCGGCAGACTGCGTACCCAGGCCATCGAGGATCTACTGGTTAGGCTGCTGACCGATGCCTTCACAAGAAATCCCACGTTTCTTTGCGTAGATGATGCGCAGTGGCTTGACCCTGGGTCGCGCCAAATTCTGGTGCGTCTGCTCCCCGGTCTGCCCGAGTTGATCGTGGTGATACTCGTGCAGCAGGTAGGCGACCTAGAATGGCTGGATGATCTGGTTGCGGCAGGGCTGCACCGTATCCGTCTCGCTGCATTAAAACGTGACGGCATGGCAGCGCTGATCTGCCTAAGGCTCGGCTGCACCTCCGTGTCTGAAAAATTGCTGGATCAGATTACGGAGGCTACAGGAGGGCACCCGTTCTTCACCTCAGAGCTCATCATCAGCTTGAAAGCTGCCGGATACGTAATGGTCAGCGACGGAGTCGCCACTCCTTTGCATGCCGATGAGTCGGACACCATGGTTGTGCCGGACACTCTGCACGGCATGGTTTTGCAACGTTTCGACCGGCAGGAACCGGCGGTCCAGCTTTCGCTGCGCGTCGCTGCAGTTGCGGGTTTGGCGTTTCCTACCAAGCTGGTATGCGCGATTCACCCGCTTCGACTGGAGAGCAAGGAGATCAATCGCCATCTCACTGGTCTCTTCAAGATGGACTTTCTTGAGCCCATGGCCGTCGGCGACCGTCCCGGCTACGGCTTTTCGCACAGTATCATGCGTGAAGTTGCCTACAACCAGTTGCCCTACTTGCAGCGTCGAGTTCTACACGCCGACGCCGCCGAATGGCTGGAGGCGAACAGCGGTGCCGACCGTGCAAATAAGCTGATGGAAATTGCGCATCACTGGCTTGCGGCGGAGAGGCAGGAAAAAGCTGTCGCGTGCATGCTGGAAGAGGCGCTGAGGCTGTTCGGCCAAGGGTTTGCCGTGGAGGCGGTCCAGGTTGGCATCCGCGCGATCCGTCTCAGCGGCGTCGAAGTGCCCGCGGATCCAGCCACGCTACAGGCGGAGGTGGGAGAGATCGTTGCATCGCTCGACGAGATGACTCGGGACCGCCAGCCGACCGAGTTGCTGGCAGGCCTGGGCGACGACAACTCGAACGTAGCCCTAAAGCTGACAGCGCTTCTCTCCACCGCGCCCTTTGCCTTCCAGTCAAACCAGTTTGCGACGTTCGCCTGGGCCTCGGCCACCGCAATGAAGCTGGCGCTCGCACACAGCAGCGCGTCGCCGCACGCCTTCTCGATGTACTCGATCGTCAAGTCGGCTATATCCGGCGACCGGACGAGTGGGGCGGCCTGGTCGCGCGCGGCGCTTGATCTCGACATGGCGAGGGACGGGGCGGCGCTGCCGGTCGTAGGCTTCATCGACACATGGTTTCACGGCCACTGGCGCGACCCCCTGCACATGAACGCCGTGCGCAACCGGGCGGCCGCGGCTCGCGCGCTCGAAGACGGCGACAGGCAGTATGCCAGCTACAATATCGCGGGCGAAGTGGTGATGCGCGCTGCCTCGGGAGAGCGCCTCGAGACGGTAATCACCGCAAGCGAGAAGGCCTTGGGGCACCAGTTGCATCGCAATGCTCGCGTTCACGTCACGATGGAGTGCCAGTTCGCTCGGGCGCTGCAGGGGGCGACGACCGGTCCGGTGTCCCTTTCGTCAGACGACATCGATGAAGATCGCGATATAGGCTGGGTTATGCAGAGCGAGTTCATCAACCAGATCGGTTATTATCTCGCCACTAGAATTCGCTTGCACCGGCATGGCGGCGACTGGTCACGGGCGCTAGAGTTGGCCGCGGAGCTTGAACAGATCCGACCCGCCGTCGCCGGGCAGACGGCAGAGTTCGACGCGGTGTTCCATACGGTGCTTGCCCGACTGGGGTTGGAACTCGAGAACGGAACGGCCGCCGGTAGCCAAACCACGGCGGTGGACCATGAGATCGCTCAGTTGTCCGAGTGGCGGAACATCCATCCGGGTAACTTCGGATCGAAGGCGGAGATCGCAGAGGCAGTGCGCGACGGTTTGGCGGGCGATCGAGACGCGGCCGCCGAGCGGCTGGTTGCGACGGCTGGGGCGCTCGGGCCAGACTACGACTTGCAGGACAGGGCTTTGGCCTTGGAGTATGCGGCGCGGTTAAAACCCGGTGGACCTTACAAATCCGCGGCGTTGAAGGCTTACGTATTTTGGGGCGCAGATGCTGTGGCTCTGCGGCTGTCGCGGACGCTTAGGTGAGCCTGTATCTTCGCTACGCTTCAGGACCCCTCAACTGTTGCGCCGCAAAAGCATCGCGTTGGCGTGCATGTCGGGTCCGAGGCAGAGCGTGACGACATAGTTCTGCGTAAAAGCGCTTTCGTTTCGAGTGGCCCATGCCAAGTTGAACGGCACACTGGACTGCACAAGATTTGCAAACTTTTTCAATGTGTTGATGCAGAAGCCCGGGTTTATGATCTGCGTCCAGTGGTCCGTCAGGACGCTGCTCGCCTGATGACCAATCAGGCAAACATCCCTTGGTGCGACGCCGTTGCGTTCCATCAGGGTCTTGACCGCTTCTGGGGCCTTCTTCACTCCGAACTTTTTGAAACCCTCGATGCCCTTACTCGTTATGTGGAAGAAAGGGTGGGTAAACTCTTGGTTTGCCGTGTCTGCTTCGCCCTGGATAAAATCGGAAGCCATGTACATAGACCCATAATAGCTCGTGTCGGCAATCGTGAAACTGTCGACGTATTGCCAATCGGCCTGCGATTTCATGGGACCCACGACGCAGGCTGCCGCCCCATCCCCTGCCGAGATCGCCTGGGGAGTGGTGTATTCTACGAAGCGGGTCCAGTTGTCTCCAAGCGCGATCAGCACGTGCCGGGCACTGCCGGCCTTGATCATGGCATCGCTGATCATGACCGCCGCGTTGAACTGCGAAAACGAATTGAGCAGCGGCAAGGGCCATGCATCGCTGCAAAGGCCGAGCGCTTGATGCAGTTCGCTAATGGTATTCGGCGTGCGGTAATTGCTGATAGAGCCGTCGCCGATGATGATGTCGATATCGTCCGGTTCGATCCCGGCAGACGCAAGCGCCATCTGCGCAGCGGGCTTCATGATGTCGATAAGTTTTTCGTCATCGGAAAGCACGTGACGCACATCGAAGCCCTTGAACAAGTCCTTGCCTTCCGGCTGGTTGTTTTTCAGCCAGTCAAAGATCGGATCATCATTCGTACGGACCTTGCTCGGGATGCTGTAACCGGTCCCGATGATGCGTGGCGCGATACCTTGAGTGTTTGATAGGTCTGTCACTCCGATCCATCCCCATCATCGTCGATCCAGTCGGGTTTAGCCATGTTAAGGCGGTCCTGAAGAAATATCTCAGACGTCTGAAGTGCGCCCTCCACCCAGGTCTGCGCCGTCGAGAATGCCTCGCCGACCACAAAAGCATTCAGTCCGCTGATGGGCTGCGTCATGTCATCGCGTACTTCCCAGGATTTGTGACCTGGGTTCCAGAAGTGCACCGCACCGCCGTAGGGTTCATTCATCCAGTCCATGAAAGCGGCATCGATCGGCATAGGGGCATTGGTGACGCAATGCATCTCCATGAGCTGGCGATGCATTTCGACGACCATCTCGTGCGGCGCCTCGTGATCCTTCCAGTTCGACACGCGCCGTTTCTGGACATCGTCGGTCGGCTGTACCGCACCTCCGCCGCTGCCTTGGAAGGCCAAAGCGCCCTCCACCGGATCATTGATGTCCGACAGCCCGGTGTCGCGCGCGCCCAACGGCCCTGTCTGGTAGCCGCCCCAAAAGCTGGTGCTTGCTTGATCGTTATAGGCCATGATGGCCGAGGGCTTTTCGTCGTTTGTGGACCAGTAATAGCACTGGCGAACCGGCATGTCTGTCAGAGATCGGCCCTTCTCAAGCCCGAGTTGCTCTTTCCACCACGGTCGATCGTAGATCACGAACAACTTGTAAAGGGGGATCCCCTCGACCGAGTTCATCAGCCGGCGCACCCTCCCCGCATGTTTGATCTTCGGATCCAGCAGCGGCCCGCGCCGCAGCAGACGCTTGATCGCTGCAGGCGGCATTGCCAGTACGATTGCCCGCGCATTCGCCGGATCGCCCGTCTCGAATGTCAGTTCGAAACCGCCTTTTGGATCGCCCGGGACCGCCTCGTCGAAGCTTGCGAGCGAGGCATTCAGTTTGACTGTTCCGCCGCAGGCTTCGAACTCCGACTGCAGGCGCCAGATCACGGACTCGAAGCCTTCGTCGAACAGAAAGTACTCTGTGCCCGGGGTGAAGTCGAAGTTCTCCGCGATGATGTCAACAGCATTCGCGTTTGCGCCGAGCACATCATATCCGATCGCCGTAATTGCGAGCTGGCGGCCTTCGTGGCTCAGATGCCGAGACAGGAGATTCCAGAATCCAACCTGATAGAGCGGCTTGCCGTCGACCTTGGCGCTCTGCAAGAAGTTCGGCAAATCTGCCGGCGCCATTCCCTTGATCTCGGGAAACTCTTGGAACACCGCCCAAAAAATAAGCTCTGCCGGCGTGGATGTCGATTGGTCCCTTAGAATCCACTTTTCTCGCTCAGGCAGCACGTAGGGAAGATCAACGCCCGGAACGTGCAGTTCAGACTGCCGGAACATGCGGCGCCGCAGATAGGCAATGTTGTCCGCCACGTCGACGTCCTGCTTATGTCTTTTGATTTTAAGCTTGTTCTCGACAAGCCCTTTCACAAGAGTCTGAGTATTCAAATAGCGCATCCCGCCGAGTTCCAGAGGCATCTCCTTCATCGATGGGGGCGATGCAGACAGGAGGCGACCACCGATGCGGCCCGATTGCTCGAACACGGCAACCTTCAATGGACCTTCGCCGCCTATCTTGTCTCGTATTTTTTTCAGATCCGCATTCGATGCGTTGGCCAGACGCCACGCCGAGTAGATACCGGAGGCGCCACCGCCGACGATTGCAAAGTCGAACTCTTCAGCCATTGTTGTCACCCAAAGTTGTTATCACGCGCGCCTCTTCTTTGCTCGGTACATAAAGTTGGTTGTAGTACGGAGGCTGAGCGGTGCGATTTATTTCAGCAACGATCACCTGAGGTCTGTTGGAATTCTGGGCGTTTTGTAGTGCAGCGCGCAGTTCCGTAGGGTTGCTGACAGTCGCCGTGGCGGCGCCGAGGCCCTCGGCGAACTTTGCGAGGTCCGGCTGGCCGAGCGAAAACATATCTTGCCACTTTTTTATGTCACCACGCATGAAATGCTCCATGCCCTGGCTGACCATTGAGAGGTCATTGTCGTGGAGCACGATCCAGATGGCACCGATACCGTGGCGTTGGGCAGTAGAGATTTCCGCGCCCTGCATCATGAAGGAGCCGTCGCCGGTGATAGCGATGCAGGCCGCATCCGGCCGTGCCAGCTTTGCGCCAACGACCGCCCCCACGGCAAACCCCATCGGCCCCATGTCGAGCGACGAATGCACCTCGAAACCGGGCTTTGCCGTAAGATAGTGCACGCCCCAACCGACGCAGTTGCCCGCGTCGAGCATCACGATTGTGTTATCGTCTGGCAGTTCCTCCTGCATGACGCGGCATAATGCAGCGGGATGCAATGGTCCGGCTTGCGAAAAGTAGTCGCCGGGTGAGTCGAAGGGTGAATACTCTTTTTTGATCTGTGCAATTTTGGCCTTGCGCGCATTGACCTCGGCCTGCGGGGGCAGCGCAGTGCCAGACTGCTTCGCCAGCTGGCGAATGAAATCCCCCGCCTCTCCTGTTATACCGAGATCGACGGGGAAGTCCCGGGCGATGATGCGAGCGTTGGCATCCACCTGGATGATCGGCCCGTTGGGCCTGATCAGTGGCTTCCACTTGTCAGTGGCCAGTTCGCCGAGGCCGGAACCGATCACCATCAGTGCGTCGTAATCCGGGTCAGTCTGGCTCATCCAATAGAACGGCCAGATCGCATTGGCGATGCCGTAGGCGCGCAACGACAAGTCATGATCCTCGGGGAATACACCCTTCCCGTCGGCTGAAGTCATGACCGGGATGCCGCGTGCCTCAACCAACTGCGTCAACGCGCTCTGCGTGCCGGGATCTCGTAGCGGCTCTCGGCATCCGTTGCCCAACATGATGAGCGGGCGCTTTGCCCGCGACATCAACTCAAGCGCTTGCGTCACCTTCTTTGTCTCTGCCACCGGTGGATCAGAACGGTAACGGAAAGGATGCTTTGGCATGTCAATGTCTGCCTGCTTGGCCTTCGTGATGTCGACGGGTAGTGACAGATGGGCGGCGTGGTGTGGCACATCGAGTGCTGTGCGCAGCGCCGCCTCGGTTAGCCGCTGGGCGTTCTCCTCAGAAGAAAGAACGGCCGAATAGGCGACCGACGCCTTGTAGACATCGTTAACATCTAGCTTGCCGTCCACGCCTTCCTGTAAATAACCCATGCCGTTGTACTCTTCGGCGATTTCACCGGTCAGCAGCAGCATGGCGGATCCGCCCGCCTCGGCGTTCATCACGCCTGTCAGCGCGTTTGTTGCGCCGGGACCCGTGGTGACCATTACAGCCCCGAGTTTGCCCGATGCCCGGTAGAATCCATCTGCTATGTAGGCGGCACCGGTTTCCTGACGGCAGACGACGTAGCGCGGCCCGTCTTCGGCTTCATACAGCGCGTGAAGCATATGTATGAGACCACCACCAGGCACGCCGAATATGAACTCGACCTTTTCCAGCTTCAGATAGTCTAGTAGCAACGCGGCCACGTCAGCTTTCACTTCGTCCATAGAAATCCTCCGCCTAAACACTTTTCCGCCAGATAAATATTTATGATATTATGATAATTGAACTTTTCATAGAATAAAACGATTTTTAATAGGTCCGCTCGGCGGTGTCAGCAAATCGTGTTGGCGCGAGGGCCTGAAGCGAGCAGCAGCCTGAGCGCATCGAGGTAGGAGCGGTCCGCGTTGTTCCGGGCGGCATGCCAGCGGCCGTATGCTGCAAGGTTCTTTGACGCGGGGCCGCAGAAGGGTTGCATGAAGGCGCGGAACCGGCCGATCAGGGCGTTGACGGTGTTTATATGGTGGCTGCGCGGGGTACGCTTCGTCCGCCGCCCGGCATTGAGTGCGAAATGCGGGATGCGTTCGTCCTTCGCGATCCGCTCGTAGGTGGCGAACCCGTCCGTGCAGAGCACCGCATCGCGCGCCATCACGGGCAACAGCGCACCGGAGATCGCCGACTGGCCCGCGTCGGCAATGGCCTCGAATGCCCGGTGGCCTGCGCGGTCGGTTGCCGCGAGGAGTTTCTTCTCCCAAGCTGGCCAGCCACCCGGAGGTGCTGTCGCCGAACCGCCCCTGCGCCGATAGGCTCGCCACTTCAGGCGCGGCGGTGCCGGCTGGTTCGCAGGGTCGCGCTGGTGCCGGACCCACTCGCGCGACCCTTTTCGGCTCTCGCGTTGGTGGGCTTCGTCGGCTTCGACGATGCCAGCAAGGCTGTTGTCGGGCTCCGGCGTAAGGGCGCCGATGATCTTCATCCGCCA